>CAIYHK010000175.1 GCA_903925985.1 uncultured Actinomycetes bacterium | reverse complement strand
TGGCATCGATCATTCGCGAACTTGGGGCTGACGTTGTAGCACTTGATGCAAAGCACCACGATGAACTCGTTGCGACGGTAAGTCATGTACCGCATCTGGCCGCAGCAACGTTGATGAACGTGGCGCAATCGCACTCAACGGAGCACGCCGCCGTCCTTAGGCTTGCAGCCGGAGGGTTTCGGGACATGACACGTATTGCATCGGGAAGCCCAAATATTTGGTTGGACATCTGTGAGACCAATAAGCCAGCAATAGTTGAGTCTCTTAGTGATCTGATCCAAGGTCTGGAGAATATTCGTAGCGTGGTGGCCGATAGCGATCGGGGTCGATTGCTAGAAATACTGACCACAGCACGTAATGCTCGGGCGAGTCTGCCAGCACGTTCCTTGACCGCTGAAAACCTTGTTGAGGTTCGCATTGTTATTCCGGATAGGGCTGGAGCTGCTGCAGAAATTTTCACCTTGGCAGCAGAGCTAGGGGTCAACATCTTCAATTTCGAAATCATTCACTCTGTTGAAGGTTCACAGGGTGTCTTGGTAGTTGTGGTCGAAGCAGCGGTGACCGACCTACTTCGCGGCGGCTTGGTGGCTCGTGGCTTCAAGCCGTCGGTGTTGCCGCTGTCATGAATGCTCGCGCAATAAGGACCCGTAATGGCGTAAGCGGGGTAGTACGGGTACCGGGTTCCAAGAGTATTGCTAATCGCGCCCTGATTATGGCGGCGTTAGCTCCTGGTGTCAGCACTTTGAGCAATGTTCCGAGTGGGGATGACACAGTGGCGATGATTGATGCTCTGAACCGGCTGGGTCTCAAACCTGCGTTTGAGGGTGGTTCTGTTCGTATCACTGGTCCTCTTGATAGAAATGCAACCAGTTCTGTGACCTTGGATGCGAATCTTGCCGGGACTACGTCAAGGTTTCTCACCGCTTTAGGAGCTGTGCGCTGTGGTTCAACCACTATCGATGGCGGAGAACCTCTACGTCGTCGGCCAAATGTGGATTTAAGAAATGCTTTGCTGGAGTTAGGCGCAGTCATCGAGTCTCCAGTGAGAGATGGGTTGCCCATTACATTGCGTGGGAAGTTGGATCTCGCCAATGAGGTGGCAGTTGATGGCTCCATGTCGAGTCAGTTCACTAGTGCCTTAATGATGATTGGTTCGGTTATTGATGGCGGTCTTCGACTCAATTTAAGAGGAACCCCCGTTTCTCGTTCGTACATTGACTTGACCGCTGGTGTCATGGGGCAATTTGATGTGCAAGTTGAAATTGATGAAGATTCCGTCTGGGTCGACGGCTCGACAATACGAGCGTGTGACCTAGTAGTGGAAGCCGATGCTTCGTCGGCTTCGTATCCGCTTGCCGCTGCGGCGATTAGTGGGGGCTCAGTTGAGGTACTTGGACTCGGCGATACTTCTGGTCAAAGTGATGCCTTGTTCAGAGACCTACTGAGACAAATGGGATGTGAGGTTGCAACTACAAAAGACAACACAACTGTGCGACGAAATCCGGGCAAGGCTCTTGCTGGAATTTCAACGAATCTTGCCGAGGCCTCGGATTTGGTTCCAACGCTGGCTGCAGTTTGCTGCTTTGCTGACTCGAGAAGTGAGATAACTGGAGTTGGATTCATTCGGAAAAAGGAAAGTAACCGCATTGAGGGTCTTGCGGATCAATTGAATCGCTGTGGTGCCAGGGTTACCCCAACCCCAGATGGATTAATCATTGATCCGAGCGAGATGCACGGGGCGATCATTGACCCAATGCATGACCACAGGATCGCTATGGCACTCGCATTGGTGGGTTTGCGCGTGAGTGGCGTCGAGATATCTGATCCAGGGGTTGTGTCTAAGAGCTGGCCCGATTACTGGTCTGTACTTGATGCGCTTTGATTCCTCTAGGGGCACGGGAAGCGTAACTAGGCTTAGAAGGTGTCTGAACCCGCAGTAGTCGTCGCATTCGATCTTGACGGCACACTCACCGTGCGCGATGCCGTGATGCCGTTCTTCAGAAAAGTAGCGGGTACGCGGAAATTTTTTGGCCAGTCACTTAAATATTTTCCGACGCTTTTATCCGCGTTTGCCAAACGCGATCGTGACGCGGCTAAAGAAATCGCTGCTGGGGCAATCTTTCGCG
>CAIYHK010000174.1 GCA_903925985.1 uncultured Actinomycetes bacterium | reverse complement strand
TCTACCGACTGAGCTACCTGGGCGCTTTGGCAATTCTAGAGGCGCAGCCGAGCCGGCTCACAAAAGAGCGATCGGTGCTTTCAGGCATTGACTCGTGGCAACTTGAGAAACAGCGCCTGCAACATCAGTGGTTCGTTCACATTTAGATCAATCACTGAGATTGATTTATGAATCCGATGAATTGCGGCGATGTAATCGTTGTTCGCAGTTGATTGCGGCGAGGCAACAATTGCGTCTCGATACACACTGGCAATTGCAGTGAGGCCCGCCTTCAATTCATCCGCTCGATGGCGACGCAATTCGCGCTTTTGCTCATCCTGCAAGACCTTCTTACCGCCGCGCACACCGAACTCAGTTTGTTGACGCTCAAGTTCAGCAAGCTCCTCGGCATGGCGCTGTTCCATCGGTGTGGCGGCCTCATTGATCAGCGACATCAGGTGCGAAACGAGGCGAGCAACAGTTGCCCCAGTGCCATCGAGCTCAAGTGGTGTACGCGAAAAAGTTTCACGGCGGTGACGCAATCCAGGATCTGCAGCCAATAGACGTGCACGGCGAAGATCTCCAGCTGAAGACACAGCTGCAAACGCGGCAGTTTCAGGGCTGACACCTGAGCGAAGAAGAACGGATTCAAGATCGGATGTTTCAAGTGCGCTGAATTCAACACGCACACATCGTGAAGCGATGGTGACAAGCACCGGATCCATTAGATCGGCAAGCAAGATGAAAAAAGTACCTGACGGCGGTTCTTCTATTGTCTTCAACAGTCGGGCAACGGTGTCGGGCCGAGCCAAATGTAGATCCTCAACAATGATCACTTTGCATGAAGCCTGAATGGGGGACAGTGATGCGTTGCGAATGATGTCATCTGCTTGTTCGCGCGAAATGCTTGCACCTTCACGCTTCACCTCGATCACATCTGGGTGATAGCCAGCGAGTACGAGTCGCACATCATTGTTTGCGGGATCCTCGGAGCCGGCGATGAGCATTGCAGCAAAGGCGCGTGCGGCAATCTCTTTTGTACATCCGGCTGGGCCAACAAAAAGGTATGCGTGAACGGGATCAACAATCAGTTGGCGCAGCCGCTCAATGGCGTGATCTTGCCCAATCACTCCCGAAAAAGATCCGTGAGTGTCGATCATCGGGGCTTGCTCATGGCTTCATTGACAGCATTAAGAATTCGAATGTGCACGTCGTCAGGTGTACCAGAGCCGTCTATCACTACCCATCGCTGCGGTTCAGCAGCAGCCAATGAGCGAAAACCATCGTCAACACGGGAGAAAAACTCAGCCCCGGATCTTTCAAAACGGTCAAGTATGCGATGCCCGATTCGTTCTTGAGTCTCTTCCGAATCCACATTCATCAAAATCACGATGTCCGGCCAACGCCCACTGAGAGCCCAATCGTTGATTGATCGCAAGCGCTCAAGATCAAGACCACGGCCATATCCCTGATAGGCGAGGCTTGAGTAAACGCTTCTATCGGATACAACATGACGACCCGAAGCAAGAGTGGGTGCAACTACTTCGTTCATGAGTTGATGTCGATCCGCTGCCATCAACAACGCCTCGGTTAGTGGGGTAAGGCTCGTGTTCTTTGGATCAGCCATCACTCCACGAAGTACCAGACCTGTTGGTGTGCCACCGGGTTCACGAACGGCGACTGCGTTCAACGCATTTGCAAGACGCGATACCTGTGTCGACTTACCGGTGCCTTCGCCACCTTCAAGTGCGATGTAAAAGCCTTGACCCACTCAGTGAAGGCTAGGGCTTTTCGGGTGGCTCGGCGTCCTTTGTGGTTTTCTTCTTTACCGCGGCCTTCTTTTTCGCTGGTGCTTTCTTCGCAGCAGCTTTCTTTGCCGGCGCTTTCTTTACTGGTTTTCCACCATTTTCCGCATCACGGTTACGGCGGATGTCGAGCAGTTCGTGTGCGCGCTCATTGGTCATCTCTTCGAGGCGGTCGCCTTTTGTGAGGCTTGCGTTTGTGGTGCCGTCGGTAACGTACACGCCGAACTTTCCCTCTTTGGCAACGACTGGTTTTCCACTTATTGGGTCGGTGCCGAACTCGGCTAAAGGGGGTTTTGGCGCTCCTCTGCCTCGGTACACGCGGGGTTGCGAAAGCGCCTCCAATGCTTCGGTGAGGGAGATCTCAAAGATCGCGTCCTCATTGGGCAGTGAACGTGCTTCTTTACCGCACTGTATATAAGGTCCGAACTTTCCATTCTGCGCAGTGATTGCTTCGCCGGTCTCGGGATGAGCTCCAACGATGCGCGGCAACGACAGCAACTTGATTGCATCTTCAAGTGAGATGCGCTCGATGTTCATGGTCTTGAACAAACTGACCATCTTTGGCTTCTCAAGGCCTGGCGGTAGATCGTCGTTAT
>CAIYHK010000173.1 GCA_903925985.1 uncultured Actinomycetes bacterium | reverse complement strand
GGCACATGGGCTACGTGTGGATTGTTCTTTGTCCCAATAGCTGTAATCGTGCTGAAGTCTTTGCGAAGCAGGGGCAATTGGACCACCGCGGGGTGGGAGCAAATCGATCTGGGAATTGTTCTACGGTCACTTACCTTTGCAGTAATCGCTTCAGTTTTGTCACTACTGCTCGCCGGACTATTAATGGTGGCCACCACTTATTCAGGCGCATCAAGCCGAATGATCGGTGCAATTGCATCCATCCCAATCGCCGTGTCGGCGATCGTTCTTGGCATCGGCATCGTGGCCACTTTCAATTCTGGCTGGATGGACATTCGTGGTGCGATATGGCTGATTCCAGTTATGCACGCAATAGTTGCAACACCTATTACTTTTCGGATTCTTCGTGCATCTCTGGACGCGATTACCAGCGACCACCGTGCTGCGGCGGCAACTCTTGGAGCATCACCGTTGCGCACTGTTTTGACTGTTGACTTGGATGCTGTTCGCAAGTCAGCGCTCTACGCCGGCGTCGTGTCTGGATGTGTTTCTTTGGGTGAATTTGGTGCAACTTCAGTTTTGGCCCGTGACAGTTCGCGCACTATTCCCATTGAAATTTCTCGTCTGCTGGGAAAACCGGGAGATTTGAATCAATTGCACGGTTATGCATTGGCGACCCTTCTTTTGTTAATGATTTCAACTGCAATATTTTCCACAGGGAGATCCGATGCTTGAGGTTCGTGGGGTGAGTGTCTCATTCGGTGCCGTAGAGATATTGCGCGATGTGTCCTTTATGGTCAATGACGCCCAGACGGTGGCGCTGCTTGGCCCGAGTGGTGTCGGCAAGTCAACTTTGTTACGTGTTATTGCTGGGCTCGTGGATCCAGATACTGGCGGCATCTTCATAAATGCAAAAGATGTGAGCCAAATCGCGCCACATCGTCGGGAAGTTGGGCTCGTGTTCCAAGACAATGCTCTACTGCCCCATCTCACGGTAAGCGGCAATATCGCGTACGGTCTTCGTCAAAAGAGACTTCCAAGACGCGATCGCGCACGACGCGTGGCAGATCTACTCACCATGATGCGAATCGAAAACTTGAGAGACCGCAAAGTAGACACCCTCTCAGGGGGCGAGGCAAAACGTGTGGCAGTCGCGCGGACTTTGGCGCCTGAGCCACACGTAGTTCTCCTGGATGAGCCGTTAACTGGTCTTGACTCCGAAATCTATGAATCAGTGATTACTGATCTGACAGCAGCTCTCAAAGAAAGTCAGGCCTCAGTTGTCTGGGTCACACACAACTTGAATGAGGCCGAGCGTGTGGCCTCAGAAATCATCCGCCTATAGCAACTTCAAAAACGAAACGGACCGTGTCGCTAGGAGTCGGCTTGGCTAACACTTCCACTTTCCAGGTTCCGGTGTACGGAAAATTGAGCACGCCGATCCAATGATTGGGAGAGGCCTCACTCACCACGGCATCCAAATTGGGCACTGAGCGTTCGGGTAGTGAGTATCGAATCTTCACATCGCCAACCCTGCTCAACGCACCACCTGGAGGACTGAACAAAACGTGAATCTCATTTGACCCCGTGCCAACAGGATCCACAGTGATATTGGCAACCAAACCTGCTTCAACTGCGGTGCGTTGAAACACCGAGCCCGATGCGTTGATAGGCGGTGTCACCGCAAGAACTGCTGCCAGCACAAATGCCACCAAGCCGAACACCGCTTCAGTAACCAATACCTTCTTCGGCTGTGTGGCACTTTGCAGTTTGCGCCGCACAATCATTGCAATCATGCCCATCACAAGAACCAGTAGAAACTTAGTAATCGTGATCTTGCCATAGGTCGAATCAAAAAGTCCCGACAACCCTCCAAGATTGCGTGCTGCAGTTAACACACCTGACAACACAACCGCAGGTAGGACAAAGTTCATGATTTCTGAGAATCGTCGTACTCCACTGTCCACATTGCTTGTTAACCCGTTAACCAAAACGGCAAGAATTCCACCGACCCAAATTGAAACAGCAGTGACGTGAACGGTTGTTATGAGGATCGCTATCGCCACTGGTGATTCCGAACCTGAGTGCCCACCTGCGGCAAATGTGCCCGCCAGCAGCACAAGAATCAGGCCAAGCATTCGACGCGGCATCCGCGATCCAACGATTGCAATTGCAACAAAGAAAAGAATTCTTGCCACCATCATGGTCCCTGATCGTGTGCTCATCGTGTCTGCAAGAAGTGAGACATCAAATGCATCAGCAAGACTTCCACCAAGCGTGTTTGGTCCTGTCATGAACAGCACAACCAGGACACTGACTGCGCCGATTGCACCGAGTATCGACACGCGGAGGCGGCGACTAGCGATGTTTAGAACAAACAACCCAAACAACAATGCCAATGCGCCATACGAGATGTACCGCCCAACTCCAGCAACACGACCGGGCAGTGGGTTGTCGCCTTGGGAGCCCACCACGCTGGATACAACCTCGTTACCCACAGGCAAACTGCTCTCACCAATCTGGAAACCAAAAGCGCCTTCAACTGCATGGCCATCGGCGGACATCACGCGCCACACAACGAGGTACCCACCATTTTCCAGTTCTGGCATTGCCACGCGGACCCAGTCATCCCCTTCACCGCGCCCAAGGTTCGCTGTAACCACTCGCTCACCATCAGAATCAAAAACTCGCATCCAGCCGAGAGCCGTGTCCACTGGCTCATCAAAATTCAGTGAAATCGAATTTGGTGCTTTTGAAAGAACGGAATTGGCTGCTGGCTCGGTTGATTCGATAACTGCATGAGCGAGTGACTGACGCGCACCGAGCGCCAGGAATGAGCCGCAGATCAGTGTTGCGAATACCACTAATCGCGGGATCAACGGTCTCATTCGCACAACTTGAGACTATTCAACTACCCCTAGCAGTGTCCGATCGCTTAGGTATGACCACAACCGTCCCATCTCCATCTGTGTGAACAGTCGCAGAGACACCGTAGAACTCAGCCAAGGTATCGGCCTTTAAAACACTCTCTGCTGGGCCGCTGGCTACCACCACACCTTGATGCATGAGACTGAGGCGATCCGAATAGAGACCCGCGAGTGTGAGGTCGTGCATCGCAGAGACAACAGTGAGCCCGTGCTCACGTCGCATGCGATCCACCAATTCAAGTGCTTGTTGTTGATGACCAATATCGAGTGCCGATGTTGGCTCATCAAGTAGCAACAGTGGGGCTTCCTGGGCGAGCGCTCGGGCAATAACCACGCGTTGTCTCTCACCACCACTAAGAGATGAAAGCTCACGCCTCGAATATCCGACCAAGTCGAGTCGACGCAGAACTTCTTCAACCATCATGAAGTCCTCACGGCTTTCATTACTGAAACCGAGTACGTAGGGATTACGCCCAAGAAGTACATACTCGTGCACTGTCATCGAATCCGGCAGGAGTGGCACTTGGGGAACATAAGCAACGAGCTGAGCGCGCCTCCGCACTGAGCGTGACTTCACAGGAGTGTCATCAATGGTGACACTGCCAGTGTGCGGCGCGAGACCAACTATTGCCCGCAGGACCGACGACTTGCCAGCACCGTTTGGTCCTATTAAGCACAACCATTCACCAGGTCGAACGTTTTCTTCAAAGTCACGCACGGCTTCATGGCGACCGTATTTAACGCTGAGTGATTTGATTTTGAGAGAAGTCATTCTGCAACCTGCTTGGTTCGAAGGATGAGTAAGAAAAACGGCGCTCCCAGAAAAGCTGTGACAACACCGATAGGCGTCTCGGCTGGATTGTCAAGAATGCGCCCGGGAATATCTGCAAGGATCAAGAAAGCGGCACCAGCGACGAGACTCACCGGCAACACAACTCGGTAACTCGCACCGGCAACTAGTCGTACAGCGTGCGGAACGATGATTCCAACAAAGCCAATCAAGCCGCTGACCGCCACTACTGCTGCAGTGCCGAGAGTTGCTGCCAAAACAACAATCAATCGCACTCGATCTACATTCACCCCTAGTGCTTTTGCTTCGTCGTCGCCAACACGCAGAACATCAAGAAGGCGGCGGTGAATCAGAAGTGCGCCAAGGCTCAAAATTACGTAAGGAATTACGAGGCGAACATCTGACCAAGTTGCACTTGAAAGACGACCCAAGATCCATGAATAGACCTGGCGCACAACATCGGTGTTGCGCTGCAGAATAAAGGTCTGCAACGCAGTCGCTAGAGAGGTGACTGCGACTCCTGCCAATACGAGAGTTGCCGAAGAGCGGTTGGCGCCAAATGCGGTACCGACCAGATAAGTGAGTGCAACCGCGCCTAGACCCCCGACAAATGCAGTCAGGGGAAGTGGATCAACGATCCACGACGAGGTACCGACACGATTAACAGTGAAGATGATGGTCGCACCTAGGCCCGCACCCGCAGCGACACCCAACAGATACGGATCAATCAACGGATTGCGAAACACTCCTTGATAGGCAGCACCCGCAGTGCTCAACATCGCACCGACTAAACCAGCAAGCACAACTCGCGGCATGCGTATCTGCCAGATGAGATTCCATTCGGTTGATGAAACCCCGCTGTCAAGAGAGATCAATGGCAAACGATTGATTAACTCAAGCGGCACGCGCCATGCTGGCGGACCTGCGGGCCCAATTGATGCACCGACAACCACCGCAACCAACAGCACGAACATGGCAGCAGGTAGCCGCCAATGGCGCTGGATGGTCGCGGTGGTCACCATGGGCGGTTAGTTCGCACTGATCGCGTTTGCAACCGTGGTCAAGAGATCAACCACACGAGGACCCCAGCGCGATGCGATGTCGTCGTCAAGTTCCACAATCCGGTTTTCGAGTACCGCGGTCATCTCTGACCAACCTGGTCTTGCAGCAACCGTCTCGGCAGTTTGTGCACAGCACAACGTGTCAGCGAGGAAGATGTAATCAGGATCTGAAGAAACGATTGTCTCAATGTTCAACTGCGGATAGTCATTCCCTTCTGCCACCCCATCGGCAATGCTCACTAGGCCAAGGGATGACATCAGTTGCCCAACGAAGGTGTTCGAAGTAACCGAGTAATACGTGTCATCAAGTTCGTAGTAGTAGCTGGCAACATCATCTTCTGCCCGCATTTCTTGCACGGTCTCGGTGATCGAGGCAATCGCTGTCTTCATGCACTCAATCACTGCTTCTGCACCCGACTCGTGGCCAGTTAGTGCGCCAAGTTCAGTGAGCTGCATGTATGACTCATCAAGTGTCATCGCTGCATAACCAGTCCAGGTGTCGATTCCTAGCCCCTCAAGCTGCACTTCAAGGTCGCCTGGGTCATAGGAGATAAGAACCACATCGGGTTCCATGCCGGCGATTGCTTCGACATTGGGTTCAAATCCTGACAACTTGGATTCCGCCCCACCTGCAGCCTCGGGATAGTTCGACATGTTGTCAACACCAATGACCTGCTCGCCCGCGCCTATTGCATAAACCATTTCGGTGGCGGTTGGCGACAAAGAGATGATCTTCAGGTCGTTACCTGACCCCATGTCGCCAGACAATTCAGAACACGAGGTTCCGCTTATCTGTGTATTGGGTGCGACTTCTTTATTGTCGCCACAGGCAACTAGCCCAAGCGATCCAAGCACACCGAGTGCAATCAACAATTTCTTCTTGGACATTAAAAAGTCCTCCTGTAACAGGAGG
>CAIYHK010000172.1 GCA_903925985.1 uncultured Actinomycetes bacterium | reverse complement strand
TTCAAGAACATCGCCGAACCATAACGGCATATCGGGGCCACCGAATACCAAGCTGCCTGTGGGGGATGGGTGACTACGAAGCCCGAGCCAACCATGACCAATAGCTAGTTCTGCGCCAGAGAGTTCAACGGCGTCGGCATTGAACGCACATGTGAGGGCGAGCGCAACGGTGGCATCAATGTTTATTGGGTCTTCGATTGCAATTGTGAAAGCTGAAACACGGTCGCTGGTGGAACCACGCGCTGCGCGGAATAGCTGGGCCGACGTTTGGGCGCGAGTGGTGCCACGCTGGTTGCGGGCATCAACCAGATTCACGAGCCGCAGCGGTGCTTCGCGTTCAGCTGAATAGTCCGCACATGCGCGAGCCCAACGCGCATCAGCCAAAATCTCCGAACCAAGTTCAGTGTGGGAATTCAATATTGAATGCCAGTCTGTATCAGTGTCGCTTCCACCCGATCCAGAAAGTGCAACAAATACGACATCAAGTGCTGATCCATCAAATGCGTTTCGCAGTGCAGAACTCGCACCCGCAAAGCCAGGGCCGACATCTCTTGGCGACACGAAAAGCACCTTGGATCCATGTGCTGCGATTCGATCAGTGAGAATTGCGGCCAACTGTGGTTGATCAGAGACAACCAAGACATTTGCATTCTGTGGAATTTCACCGAGAGTGGATAGCGAATTAAAAATCTCGCTGAACCTTGGGTTGGCGCCTCCCGTTGTTGTTTGTTGTTTCTCGGCGGCGATCAACGTGGCCAGATACGAAGAAACCACTGAGTCGACACTTTGAACATCAGACGTACGAATTATCTCCATCAGCTGCGGCTCACGAAGTACAGCAATCTCGCTTCCGCCTGCGAAGAGAATGCGACCGCGTGGAGTAGTTGTGTGCCCCGCCATTGCGGCGCCTAACGGCCCGAGCTGTTCTGGCGGCGGTAGCGCGCCTAGTGCCAGACCACCTGAAACCCTTGCGCCATCCTTTGGTGCTGCTGAAGTTCTTTTCAACGCCGAAGTGACCATTCGCGTCATCGCAATTGGACTGATCGCATTGACGTGCACTCCATGGGGCGCGTGGCGACCGAGTTTCCAAGTGAGGGCGGCTACCGCACGTTTGGCACATCCGTATGCGCCTGCATCGGCGGTCCGCCAACCTGATCCAGAAGTGACGCCAACAATATGGCCCGCACCTACCTTGGCAAAGTGTGGCATTACTGCCGCTAAGACGTTGATGTAACCCTGTAGGTGGACCTCAATTACTGCGGACCAGTCCGGTTCGTCTCCTTTTGCGAATCCAGTTGGTCGCGATATTCCGGCGGCATTGACCACCGCATCAAGACGTCCGTGTCGTGTAAGTAGGTCTTCAACAAGGACTGACATGGCGCGAGCATCAGTAACAGATGTATTGGATGACTCTGCGCTGCCACCCGCTTCCAAGATTCGTTCAGCGGTTGTTGGTGTTTGATCAGCAGGGGCATTAGTTCCGTCAACCGCTACCAAGGGGTCAACTGTGACTACATGATCTCCACGGCGTGCGAGTTCTTCAGCAATTGCGCCGCCAATCCCTGCGCCACCACCAGTGACGATCACCACTCGCTTGTTGCCGGTAGTAGTCATCGCAATTCGAGGCCATCAAACTGTTCAGAAGCCACCCATGTTTTCAATAGGTCGCGGTAACCGAAGTAATCGCCAAAACCACGCCCGTAGTTTCCATTAAGAGGATTTCGCGACTCTGGATGACCCTCGTTGTTAATGCGTGATGGTGTGCATGCCGACACGAGCGCACTTGCATCAGCGAAAGACGCAAGTATCTTCTGGTTCCAATCGTGTTCAGCCTCTGCCGTCACTTCAAAAGCAGGCCCGCCCTTCTTGAGCAGCTGGGCAATAGTCTGCGCCACAATTTCAGCACCTAGTACCGCAAGTTGTGTGTAGTTCACAGTGACCACAGATTGTTGAGAAGGTGCCGGCATTGCGAACAAATTCGGCAGACCACGAATCATCATTCCGTAGAGGCTCGATGCGCCATCGGCCCAGAGTTCAGCAAGAGTGACCCCATCAACTCCGACGATGTCGTGCCCTGCACGTCGAAAGAGGGGAGTCGCTTCTGCTTCAAAACCTGTGGCATAGACGATGCAGTCGAGTTCGATCTTCTCGCCGTTGACCATGACACCATCTGCAACTACACGATCAATTCCGGTTGGGCAGTCGACCAGTGTGACATTGCGTTGGTTGAACGATGTCAAGTACTCGTCATGAAAGCATGGACGCTTACATAAGTAGCGGTACCAAGGTTTGAGAACTTCCGCCACAGCTGAGTCACCGACAATTGACTCAACTCGACTGCGATGGGCTTCCATGATCTCATAATCAATTGCCTCCCAGCGGGTGAACCAGTCGGCCGAAGATTCTCCAGGCTGGCGACTCGGTGGATTCTGCACTTTTGCATAGTCATGTGTCCAGCCATCATCAGTTAAGTCGGCGCCCACTTCGCGCCCCAGCATCAGAGCCTGGAAGTTATCCATGCGCTCTTGTTGCCAACCGGGCTTGAGGCTCTTTGCGAATGTGTCATCTGTTTGTTTGTTGCC
>CAIYHK010000171.1 GCA_903925985.1 uncultured Actinomycetes bacterium | reverse complement strand
TCATCACGACGTGGACGCGCTGGACGATCTGAATCCTCAAAGCGACGCGGGCCACGATCATCTTCAAAACGACGTGAACGCGGTGCACGATCATCATCACGGCGAGGACGAGCCGGGCGATCATCGTCACGACGCGGACGATAAGGGCGATCGTCATCACGACGGGCGCGCACTGGGCGGTCATCGTCGCGACGCGGGCGACGTTCAAAACGATCATCGTCGCGACGTGGACGGGCTGGACGATCTGAATCCTCAAAGCGACGCGGGCCACGGTCATCTTCAAAACGACGTGAACGCGGTGCACGATCATCATCACGGCGAGGACGAGCCGGGCGATCATCGTCACGACGCGGACGATAAGGCCTATCACCACGGTCACTGCGTGGTCCGCGGTCGCCACGGTCATCACGACGCGGGCCTCGTGGGCCACGGTCCGAACGACCACCACGATCGCCACGCTCACTGCGCTCGCGACGCACAACTTTCACCTCGGGATGCTCACCCTGTGGCAACAACTCGATATCTGGTTGTGTGTTCTCGACCGGAAGATCGAAAGCCTTCTGAACGTTCCTTGCATGTTTGCGCTGGTTACCAACGACCAATGAGACCACAACTCCACTTGCACCTGCACGTGCCGTACGGCCCGAGCGATGTTGGTATTCGGTTGGGCTATCTGGAAGATCAAAGTGCACAACACATGTAACACCGTCTACATGGATTCCACGTGCGGCAACATCAGTTGCAACAAGTGCCCAAGTCTTTCCTTCATGAAAATCTGCCAGTGCGCGATCACGCTGTTGCTGACTGCGACCACCATGAATTGCTGCTACCGGAACTCCGTCGTTCGTCAGCTTTGCTGCGAGACGATCAGCGCCGAACTTGGTACGACTGAACACAATCGTACGGCCCGCACGACGAATGATCTCAGCTGTTAGGTCAGTCCGGTTGTCAGTATTTGCGTTCCAGAAGTAGTGCGTTAGTCGGCTGAGATCCTCATCAGTCGCCTCCACCTGCTTTTTAACAGGTGATTTCATATGTGATTTTGCAAGTGATGCAGCAGCGCCGTCGAGAGTTGCAGAGAACAGCATTGTCTGGCGATCTTTATTGCACTGGTCAAGAATGCGCTTCACAGTGGGAAGAAATCCCATGTCTGACATGCGGTCAGCTTCATCAACCACAACGATGCCAACTTCATCAAGATTTACGAAGCCTTGGTCTATTAGATCCTCAAGGCGACCTGGGCAAGCAACAAGCACGTCAACGCCGCGCTTCAGATTGTTCACTTGCATGTTTTGGCGCACGCCACCATAAACAGCTGCAGAGAACATGCCACGAATGCGAGCCGCACCCTTAAGCACCTGGTGAATCTGCTCGGCGAGCTCACGTGTGGGAGAAAGCACGAGTGCAGAAGGATGATGCGGGCGACCTGGCGTCATTCGCGCAATGAGTGGCAATCCAAACGCAAGCGTCTTACCAGAGCCAGTAGGTGCCGCCGCAACAAGGTCTTTGCCGGCGATCGCATCTGGGAAAGTAAGTGCTTGAACAGCGCTTGGCACGGTGATGCCGTCTTCAGCGAGGTATTCAACCAAGTCCATGGGCGCACCAAGGTCAGCAAAGGTCAAGGGGGTTTCGGGGTTCATTACGGATGTCCTGTCAATCGGTGCTCACCACGTTTAGGCGAGCGCTATGTCTGCAAAGCCGAAGCTGAGACGCTCAAGCCTTTAATGGTCGAAACCCAACTGGTTTCTATCTTCTAATGGCGAGGTCCGATGTGACACCGCGCATGTAACTCCGTATTCGGAGGGATAGTCACCCTACCAGCGTCACTGGTTAGGTCGTCAAGGCCCAAATTGCTCCAATGATCAGAAACGGGCCGAATGCAAATCGGTGTTTCGTTCCATAACCCTTTAACAGCAACACAATTGCAAACAACGCGCCGAGAAAAAACCCGGCGAATGTGCCACGCATCACAGCACCAAATGATGAAAAGCCAAGCATTAATCCGAGCAGTGGGGCCAAGTAAACATCGCCGCCACCGATGCCGCCACGACTCACAACACCAAGAAACATCATCACCATCGTCAATGCAACCATTGATACCGCCGCTTCAATAAGGCGCTCAAAGTTCCATTCAACCAAGGCGTGGAGAGTGACTAAGGCTCCGCACACAAGGGTTGCAAGCCATGAATACAGCCGTGGCAGATAATGCGTGAACAAGTCAATGAAGCCTTGGGCCACAAGTGTGCTCACAAAAATGATGTAGGCGATTGTTGGCAACACATCGTGGTGAACATCAAGTGCCACCCAATACGAAATGACCAAGGCACCGAATAGTGCCAAGTCCGCGGTCCATGTCCGGTGAAAGCGGAGTCCGGTTGGCGGTGGCAACTCAGTGAAATACCGCGTGGACATCACGCGTACGCCACGACGCACTGAGGCGCGTACTGGCAAGAAACAAACAATCGCGAGCAGAGCCGCGTTGATCATTCTTGAACGAGTTCGATCAACGTTCCGAAAGATCCCTTGGGATGAACAAATGCAACTGTTGTGCCACGCGAACCAGGGCGTGGTTCTTTGTCAATAGCTGTTGCGCCAGCTGCAACCATTGCGGCAAGAGCCTCAGCACAGTTATCGACGCGATAACCAATGTGATGGATGCCTTCGCCGCGCTTCTCAAGTGCTTTAGCCATCGTTGAGTCTGGGCGAGTTGGTGTAGTTAGCTGAATATAACTATCAGCAACTTTGATTAGTGCTTCCTCAACACCGTCGCGCTCGACAACTTCACGGTGATGCACCTCGGCACCAAACGCCCGCTTGTAGTACTCAATTGCGGCCTCGAGGTCATGAACGGCGATTGCAACGTGGTCGATTTCAGTGAGAATCATGACTTAAGGCTATCCCCGACGAAACACCGTCAACTTGTCCTCACCGATTCGCGCCCTGGTTTCAGGGTCGTCGATACCCAACCCTTCACTCGGGGACAAGCACAGAACGCCGATCTTCCCTTCGTGCATGTTGTGGTGCACTTGATAGGTGGCTTCCCCAACACTGGCGAGGTCAAAAACCTGGGACAACACGGGGTGGATCATGCCCTTGGCAATCAAACGATTCGCCTCCCAAGCTTCGCGATAATTGGCAAAGTGAGATCCAATCAACCTCTTCAGACGCATCCAGAAGTGGCGGTTATCAAACTCAAGCATGAAGCCTGAGGTGGCAGCGCAAGTAACCACAGTGCCGCCGCGCTTCACTAC
>CAIYHK010000170.1 GCA_903925985.1 uncultured Actinomycetes bacterium | reverse complement strand
GCCCCATTGGGTTGCCATCATCGGCAGGACCATCGGGATCAAAATCATCTTCACCAAAATCAACACCAAGCTCGTGGGCCATTTCGAGACCGCGCCGCATCGCATCGCGATTCATGGTGGCTTCAAAAACCTTGGATGTTCCCGCTAGTTCGGCAGCACGTATTCCAACATGATGCACCTTGATGTGATCTGGATGGCCGTACCCACCATGCCAGTCATAAATTGTGAGCACCTCTGCTTGCTCGCGCCGCAACACATCAGCAAGCAGCAACGCCGCCGATTCAGTCTCCGCCTGCAGGAATGATTCAGGATCGTGATTCTGTTCCCAGCCAGTCATCCCCGAATCCTTGTAACCGAGCCACACGACCTCACTGATACCGAGAACTTCCGCGGATTCAGCAGTTTCTCGCCTGCGTCGATCGGCCAGCGATTCTCCGGGGTTCAGGTCAGCAGGAACTTCACCATGGTCACCATCAGTGGCCACGACAAGAACCACGCGATGACCTTCGCTCACAGCACGAGCGATCGTGCCACCAGTTGCAATCGATTCATCGTCGGGATGGGCGTGAAAGCAAACAAGAGTCCCCATCAGATGTTCCGCACTTATTGAGCCTGTTTGATGGCGCCAGATGACAAGAGTGACTCAATCTCGGATGATGAAAATCCAAGATCATCCAACACTTCCTTGCTGTTCTGACCCGGATGAGCGGCGGGGCGCTGAATCGCACCTGGAGTGCGTGAATAGCGAGGTGCCGGTGCCGGCTGTAAGTGACCTTCATACTCAACGTAAGTGCCACGCTCAACGTTGTGTGGGTGCGCAGCTGCTTCAAGCATCGGCAATACGGGTGCGTAACAGATGTCGGTCATCTCAAGTAGAGCGTTCCACTCAGCCTGGGTCTTCGTGAGGAAAAGATCCCAAAGTTTTTTGTGCATAACTGGCCACTTAGAGCGATCGTTTTGTTGGGCAAAGTCAGGGTCATCTTGCAGCCCGAGGCGTTGCACCATCTCTTGATAGAACTGCGACTCAATCGCACCCACGGAGATGTACTTGCCATCTTTGGTTTCATAGACGTCGTAATAGGCAGCACCCGTGTCAAGCATCGTGGTACCCGGATTGTCTGGGTCAAACATGTTCATGTCTTTGAAGCCCCAGAACATGGTCATCAGTGATGCGACTCCATCAACCATTGCTGCGTCGACTACTTGACCCTTACCTGAGCGTTGAGCCTCAAGCAGTGCACAGGCAATCCCAAAGACGAGGAACATTCCGCCGCCACCAAAATCACCGACGAGATTCATCGGTGGCGTTGGAATGGTGTCTTTGCGACGAAAGTGAGCAAGCGCGCCTGCAAGTGCGATGTAGTTGATGTCGTGCCCGGCAGCCATTGCATACGGGCCGTCTTGGCCCCAACCGGTCATGCGACCAAACACCAACTTGGGATTGCGAGCCGCACAGTCTTCTGGCCCAAGACCGAGGCGTTCCATCACCCCGGGGCGGAATCCTTCGATGATTGCATCAGATTTTTCAACAAGCTTCATCACGGTTTCTTTGCCTTCGGGGTTTTTCAAGTCAACGGCAATGTTGCGGCGACCACGAAGCAAGAACTCAGGATGCGGATTCCCAGGCAACGGATAAACCTTGTCTGCTCGCTCAATACGAATTACATCGGCACCCATGTCGGCCAGCAACATCGCTGCATACGGCCCAGGGCCAAGACCAGCGAACTCCAACACGCGAATACCACTCAAAGGACCAGACATGATTTGCCTTTCTTAACTAACGACTTGCTACAGATTTGTGTGGCCGAGGATGGAACCAACAACCAGTGGCCATAAAGGCTCGGGGAGGTCGTGGCCCATGTCTTTCATCAACATGAGATGAGCGCCGGGTACGAGTTCAGCAACGCGTTGACCACCGTCGGCTGGCAACAGAATGTCCTCAAGGCCGTGAATCACAAGTGTTGGCACCTGTAGCTGACGCAATGCTTCGGTGCGATCACCACTTGCGTAAATCGCAGCCAACTGGCGCGGACTGCCCTCTGGGTAGAACGACCGGTCGTAGTCGCGAGCGGCATTGGCGCGGGTGCGCTCTTCGTCGCGATAACGCTTTGAGTGCCAGATCATCCAGTTCGGCGAGAAGTCGATATACGCCTGGCGCTCTGATGGCGGAGTGGCCAACAGCGCTTCAGCAGCTTCGGGCGTTGGTTGGCCGTATGCGAGATCACCTGGGATGGACATGATTGACACCAAAGAGTGAACGCGGTGTGGATGCTCAATAGCAATTGTTTGAGCAATCATCCCACCCATTGATGCTCCAACCATGTGCGCCTTTTCGATTGCTAGGTGATCAAGCAAACCAACCGTGTCAGCCGCCATGTCCGAAAGTGTGTATGCAACTTCTGGCATCGGATCACCGAGCATGACTGACTTCACAACTTCGTCGGAGTTGGCTGGGACACCGTGAAATTTGGTCGACAAACCACAATCACGATTATCAAAACGAATGACATAGCGACCGCCGTCAGCCAGCAGTTTGACAAATGAGTCCTCCCACTGGGTCATCTGGGCAGAGAATCCCATGATGAGAACTAGAGCGGGATCGCGGGGATCTCCAGTGGTGTCGTATTCGAGTTCAATCTCACCGTTTACTTTCGCTTTTGGCATGGTTTCAGTCTCGCTGTCGGCACCCTCGTTGGTCAATCTCGCAAGGAAACGCCATTAACGGCGATTCTCTGCCTTTAGAGCCGGTGATTCCCACTTTGACTCATCCGGAAGCACGCAAGACCCCGGCCGCACTACCGCATCAATGGCATCAAGGACATCAGCTGCCAGCACATGCTCGTCGGCCCCAATAATCGTGGTGAGATGCGACATGATGCGCGGGCCGATGATCGCACTTGTAACGGCTGGATGCTGAAGGGTCCACGCGACTGCGAGATGCGCCAATGTGAGCCCCGCTTCAGCAGCAATGACCTCAAGCTTTTCCAGTGCATCAAGCTTGCGTTGATTGACCGACTTCTCAGGATCAAAGTTCGCAGGGTTGCGTTTGGCACGACCCTCTTCACGCTTAGGTGCACCTTTTTTGTAAGAGCCCGAGAGCCATCCACCATTCAATGGGCTCCAAACCAGGGTGCCCATGTCCAACTTTGCGCAAGTGGGCAGCAGATCGCGCTCAATCCAGCGCACAAAAATGCTGTACGGGGGCTGCTCTGTGCTGAAAGGAATTAAATTTCGCTTGTCTGCAACCCACGCTGCTTCCATCGTGTGCTCTGCTGGAAAAGTTGAGCAGCCAAATGCGCGGATCTTGCCTTGCTTCACAAGATCATTCATTGCATCCAGCTGTTCATCGAGTGCAACAGTCGGATCGGGCCGATGCAATTGATACAGATCAATCCAATCGGTGTTCAAACGGCGCAAGCTGTCTTCGCACGCGCGGATGATGTGTCGGCGACTGTTGC
>CAIYHK010000169.1 GCA_903925985.1 uncultured Actinomycetes bacterium | reverse complement strand
TTAGTGACCTTGAAAAAGTTCTCAGCAAAAAACTGCGGAGTCGCTAAAACTCAGAGACCTTCGTGAATCTCATCCATGAGGTCAGCGAGTTCCTGATCGTGGATTGCCTTTGATCCCGTTGCGGGGCTTCCGCTCGCCACACGGGCCACATGACGCAGATCGTAACCACGTTCTTTGACACGCCAAATCAGATGCTCAACAAAGTGCCATGGACCCATGTTTTCTGGTTCTTCTTGCAACCAGACAACTTCCTTTGCGTTTGGATAGCGGGCAAGAATCGCATTGATCTGTTCAATTGGGAATGGATACAGCTGTTCAATACGAATCACTGCAACTGGTGACTTGCGCTTGTCACGCTCAGCGATCGCGTCCCAAGCAACCTTGCCACTGCAAAGAATGACTCGCTTGACTGATCCGGGATCGGAAACAACCGGATCGTCGAGGACTTCTTGGAAACTCCCCTTGGTGAAATCCTCGATCTTGGAACGACTCTGGGCCATCCGCAATGGTGCTTTTGGCGTGAACAGAACCAGTGGTTTGCGAATGTTGCGGCACACTTGGCGACGCAGCAAATGGAAGTACTGGGCCGCATTAGTGGCGTTGCAGACTTGAATGTTGTCCTCAGCACAGAGCTGCAAGAAGCGCTCGATGCGCGCTGATGAGTGTTCGGGGCCTTGACCTTCCATGCCGTGAGGAAGCAACAAGACCAGGCCGTTTTGCTGGCCCCACTTGTCTTCAGCGGCAACCAGATATTGGTCAATGATTATCTGCGCACCGTTTACAAAGTCACCGAACTGCGCTTCCCACAACACCAACGCATTTGAATTGCTGTGGGCGTAGCCGTATTCGTAACCAACTGCTGCGTATTCCGAAAGTAGTGAGTCGTAAACCCAGAAGTTGGCTTTCGCACCAGGCAAGTCAGCGACCGGGATCCAGACGCGTTCGTTTTCGTAATCAACTAGTGCTGCATGGCGTTGGCTGAAAGTGCCACGGCGTGTGTCTTCACCAGAGAGACGCACTGCGGTGCCCTCAAGAACCAATGATCCGATGGCGAGTGCTTCACCAGTGGCCCATTCCACTTCGCCCTGCTCGTGGTAAAGCTTTGCCCGCTGCTCAAACTGACGAATCAACTTCGGGTGGGCAACAAAATCGGCTGGATAGTTGGTCAGCTGATTAAAGATTGCGTCTACCGTGCCACGATCAATACCTGTTTCGATGTGGGGCAATACACCAATTGGTTCTGGGGGTCGTGCGGCTTTAACCGGCGCTGGCGCTTTGGAGCGTGCATCATCAAGCGACACTTGGAGTCGGTCGACATAATCCTGAAGCGCCTGCTCGGCTTCTTCCAATGTGATGTCGCCGCGCTTGACTAGCGACTCAACGTAAATCTTGCGCACACTGCGACGCTCAGCGATCGCCTTGTACATGAGTGGCTGGGTGTATGACGGATCATCGCCTTCGTTGTGACCATGACGGCGATAGCAGATCATGTCAATGACCACGTCCTTGTGGAACTTCTGGCGGTATTCAAACGCCAAACGCCCAACACGCACGCATGCCTCGGGGTCGTCGCCATTGACATGGAAAATTGGCGCTTGAATCGACTTCGCAATATCGGAGCAGTACAAAGACGAACGCGATTCTTTGGGTGCGGTTGTGAAGCCAATTTGGTTGTTGATCACGATGTGCAC
>CAIYHK010000168.1 GCA_903925985.1 uncultured Actinomycetes bacterium | reverse complement strand
GGAAGAAGCAGTCACAGCTGTTGCGAACGCCATTCGGCGTAGTCGCGCTGGATTATCCGATCCGCATCGTCCAATTGGGTCTTTCATGTTTCTTGGGCCAACCGGTGTCGGTAAGACCGAGCTGGCGAAGGCACTCGCCGAGTTCTTGTTCAATGACGAAAAAGCGATTGTGCGCATCGATATGGCGGAGTACATGGAGAAGCATTCGGTAAGTCGTCTCGTCGGTGCACCTCCTGGCTATGTCGGTTATGACGAAGGTGGTCAACTCACCGAAGCTGTGCGCCGACGCCCATACAGCGTGGTTCTGCTAGATGAAATAGAGAAGGCGCATCCAGAAGTGTTCAACATCTTGTTGCAGGTTCTTGACGATGGTCGCTTGACCGATAGCCAAGGCCGCACCGTGGATTTCACCAATGTGGTGATGATCATGACCAGCAACCTTCCGGGTCACCCACTTGAGTTTTTTAAACCCGAGTTTGTGAACCGTATTGATGACATCGTTCGATTTCGATCACTTGAACGTGATGATCTGAACTCAATTGTTGATATCCAACTTGCACACCTGCGCGAGCGTTTGGTTGCACGTCGACTCACCTTGAATCTGAGTCCCGAAGCGATCAACTTGATCGGCAATGCCGGTTATGACCCAGCGTTTGGTGCACGCCCGCTGAAGAGAGTGATCCAGCGCCAACTAGCGGATCCCATTGCTTCACTCATCCTCGAAGGCAAACTCGAAGACGGAGACTCAATTCGAGTGGAAGTTCTAGGCGATGCGTTGTCAATTAGCCCAGAGCGGATTTAACTGCTGCGGCAATTCGTGAACCATCGGCACCTTGCCCCACGCGCTCACGCACAGCTTTCACCACGACACCCATGGCCTTTGGCCCGTCGGCACCAGCTGCCTTGGCATTAGCTACTTCTTCGGCCACGATCGTATTTAGCGCAGAGTCATCCATGGCAGCGGGCAGGAACTCCGCGATGATTGCTGCTTCAGCGCGCTCTTTTTGGGCGGACTCGGCACGACCATTTTGTTCGTATATCTCGGCTGACTCCGCGCGCTTCTTTGATTCGCTGCGTAGAACATCAATGATCTGATCATTGGTCAACTCAATCTTCTCTTTGCCTGCCACTTCCGCGTTCATGATGGCAGCCAACATCAAACGCAAAGTTGACAATCGCAAAGCATCCTGACCTTTTTGTGCTGCGGTGATTGCGGCTTGGATGTCATCTTTCAAAGACATATTTCTCCTTATGGTTGGCGTCGTTCACGAATTGCATTGCCGTGAGCAGGGAAGCCTTCGTGGTCAGCGAATGCAATCACGTGTTCTGCCATTGCCGACAATGCGGGAGCATTCGCTTCGGCGATCGCTGTTCGTTTGAGGAAGGCATCCACGTTGATGCCCGAGGAAACGTGTGCAAATCCGCTCGTTGGCAAAGACGCGGGACAGCCGATTAGGAAATTCGCTGCACTGAACGGTGTGTCTTGGCCTATAAGAATTTCACCGGCATTGGTCAGTGCGGCAAGCAACTCTTCACGAACTTGTGGATTGACTGCGATCTGCAAGTGTTCAGGTGCATAACGGTTGCTTACCTCAGCGGCTTCCATCATTGATGACACGAGAATTGCACCACCATTTACGCCCAGCGATGCACGCGCGGCAGCCGCCCGAATCTCGGGAAGGCGTGAGATTTGGATCACTAGCTCGCGCTCCACTGACTCAATGAGTGACACCGAATCACTTACTAATAGAACAGACGAGTCCGTGCCGTGCTCTGCTACAAACAAAAGATCAGCAGCAAGCCGCTTTGCATCCGCACTTGAATCAGCGATGACGATGCTCTCGGTGGGGCCAAGCAACATCATTGTTGCAAGACCTTTGCTTTGCATCAGTACCTGAGCGCACGTAACTGCAGGGCTCCCTGGCCCCATCACCTTGTGCACACGTGGGATTGTTTCTGTTCCGAAGCCAAGTGCAGCGATACCAGCAGGACCATTAACTCGGAACACATTCTTTATTCCGAGCTTGCGACAGATCACCAACACTGCGGGATCAACTTCACCATTCCCGCCAGGAATTGGTGGCACGATCAGAACAATCTCTCTGACACCAGCAACAACTGCGGGTACACCCAACTGAAGTGCAACGGATGGATAGCTCGCCTTGCCGCTAGGGACAAACAAGCCAACAGAAGAAATTGGAGTGACTTTCTCGCCAGCGGTCAACCCGGGTGCGATTTCAACTGACCAATCATGCAGTCGTGTACGCAGCTCTGTATTGAATTTCGTGAGATTGTTGATTGCTGCGTCAATTGCCGATTCGAGTTCTGGCGAGATGGTTGCCTCAGCAATGTCCTGATCGCTCACTTTTAGATCAGCGGGGCTCAGCTTGATCCGGTCATGAGTGGCCAATGCTTTGCAGATCGCCCGGTCGCCATTTCGGCGAACATCTTCGATCAGTGCGCCAATTGATGCCACGAGTGTGGGATCAAAAATGTCAGACATCCCACGGCTACACAGTTCTGTGCGGGCGGATTCAGACATCGCCGACCACTCCAGGCGGCGTAGAACCACACTGGAAACCGGGGTCGGATTAGGGGCTTTCTTGCGAAACATCGTCTAGGAAACCTACCCGCTTGACCTACTAGACTTTCTTTACGTTCCGCAACGCCAAGATTTACGCAGTAAGGAGCGTCAAATGCCCGTGACCGTTGTAGTCGGTTCCCAATGGGGAGATGAGGGCAAGGCCAAAGTGATTGATCACTTGGCAGCGGCGCACACGCATGTGGTCCGGTTCCAAGGTGGTCACAATGCGGGCCACACGGTTGTGGTCGGTGACCAAAAGTACGCATTGCAGTTGATCCCAAGCGGAGTCCTGTACGAGCACGTCACGCCGGTTATTGCCAACGGTGTTGTTGTAGATCTTCCAACACTGTTTGATGAGATTGACCGATTAGAGGCACGTGGCGTTTCGTGTTCGCGTTTGAAGGTCTCAAGCCAAGCACAACTCATTTTTCCTTGGCATCAGGCAGCGGACGCGATTGCTGAAGCTGGTCGCGGTGAGAACAAGATCGGCACAACCTTGAAAGGCATTGGTCCCGCATATGCCGACAAAGCACGCCGTGTGGGTATACGTGCTGGCGAGACACTCGATAAGGCGAAATTCCTTGCCAAGGTGAAAGCACGCACAGCCGAAGAACAAGTTGTGCTTTCGGCGCTAGGTGGAGACGTCCTCGACGTGGATGCCATCGTCAATCAATTCGACGCATATGCGGATCGTTTGCGTC
>CAIYHK010000167.1 GCA_903925985.1 uncultured Actinomycetes bacterium | reverse complement strand
GTTCATCTCATTTATTGCTACTGGCACTGACATTGTGGAGGCATCTGGTGGTAAATCGGGTGTAGTGCTGATCAATCGCGATGCTGATAGTGACGACACATTCGATGAATCGGCTACTGGAGCCATCACACGCGAATACGTGTCAAAAAATACAGCAGGAGTGGCAAGCAACGGAACAACTGACCGTTCCACACCTCCGGCAATGAGCCCTAATGCGTCATGCATCGCATTCAAGATGACCAACGCAAATGACCTCGACGACACTGTGGTGGCAAGCAATGCGATCTATGTTCGTAATCGCAGTGCCAGCACGACGGAAGTGATCAGCGTAAATGACGGGCTGGCAGCGACCGAGGTATCCAACCCGGCAATCTCAAGTGATTGTCGCTTCGTTACGTTTGATTCCGGTGATGCGGATTTCGTACTGGGAGATACCAATGCAAAGCGTGACGTATTCATTCGTGATCTTGCGTTGGATGTCACCACACTCGTCAGCGTTAGCTCTAGTGGTACTCAAGCCATCGACGACTCAACGAATGCGGCGCTTGCTCTCAACGCTGGATTGCCAGAGGCGTACATCCTTAACCAAAGCGCTGTTGCGGGCTCCACTGGCACTTTCAGCTACCCAGCTCCATTGCGGGTCCAGCTGACGGAAGTTGCGAACAACGCGTTGTCGGTACGTAAAGGTGCTGGTGCAGTTGCAGTCACCAATGGATCGTTTGTCACAGATTCCGTTTTGAACATTCGACACGAAGCCTCTGGCATACTTGGCACAAGCACGCTGACAACGCAAAAGAGCGCTGCAACGGCAAAAGCCGCACCAGGGGTATGGGCAACTGAAAAAACTGCATCAGTCACTCCAACCAGTGGTGTGTTTGCTGCTGAGACGAAGAGCGGAATCGCAATCGCTAAGGGCCAGACGCTCTGCTTCCGATCAAGCGTGGTTTCGGGTTCATTGAACGATGTAAGCGATGCGACATGTGTGGCACGCCCACTCGACATGACATCCACTCTGATCCAGCGCTCGACTGGTGCTCTCGCTTGGACCAAGGTGGGTGCCACCTATACGACCAAGGTCAAGAATGCAAAGTTGACTATGACTGGTGTGACAGGCCGTAAGTTTGTGTTGGTTGCAACCAAGTGCAATGGCTGTGGATCCGTGCAGGTGAAGTTGGGTACCAAGACGTTCAACATCAACCTTCAGGCGGGTTCGACTCAGAACAATGTATTGATCCCGATCAACTTCACTGGCGTGACGAACAACATCACGGGAACCCTCACCGTTACCGTGACTTCCACCAACAAATTTGTAACAGTTGGTGGAATCGGAATCGCCCGTTACTAATCACAACTAAACGAGCGCGGTCTTTGCGCTAACCATTAGGGTCTCCCGGCTATTTGCCGGGAGACCTTTTTGTTATCCGAGGCGCAGGGTCTCTAATGGCTCAAGCTTGGCCGCACGCGATGAGGGATAAAGGCCAGCAGCAATTGATATGAAGATCGCGAGTGCGATTCCAGCAGCTGGCAGCCATGAAGCGAGCACAAAAACCCAACCCGCAATCCAAACACCTACCCCAATCGCAGCAATACCCAGCAACACACCGAGGATCCCGCCGAACAGTCCGACAATTAGTGATTCAAGAAGAAACTGGGCGGCAATGATGCTGCGTGAATGCCCAAGAGCGCGGCGAATACCAATCTCTGCGGAACGTTGAATTACCGAGATAGACATCACGTTGGCAATGCCAAGAGCACCGACGATTATTGCCAGAAGACCCATTGAAATCACGATCATCTGCAGCTGCCGATCGCTCTGTGCGGCAAGTTCGAGTGCTGCAGCCTTAATCTCGGTCTGAACTTCCTGTGGGCCACCAAGGCTGATCGCGATCTTCAGTGCATCAGCTGCCTCTGATTCGGCACCGTTAGCTGTGCGCACGTATACCTTGTTCGGTTCGATGTCGTTTGGAACAAAATCTTTATCAGCAGCCTTTGTGCTAATGAACACCGCATTATCAAACGCGGGTTCGAGTTCAATCTTGTTGATCACCCCTACCACTGCGTACTTGTAGCCGTTGAGT
>CAIYHK010000166.1 GCA_903925985.1 uncultured Actinomycetes bacterium | reverse complement strand
GACTCGCATACGTAGTTGAAGGCGACAAAGTTTTTGCGACCGCAAAGGGCAACCCGCAAGGCGCTGACGGCCTAGCCAACATTCCAGATAATCAACTCGATGCCGTGATTGAATCCGCCGAGGAATGCCCCGGCGAGTGCATCTTTATCGAACCCTGATCAATCCAGCGGCCGACTGTTAAGAAGCCGGTATGCGCCACCATTCTGTGGTCCGGTCGAACTGATTCTCCCTCAATATGCCAAGTGCGGTGCAGAACCTCAAGAGTTCGCGTATCCGTCCAACCCTTTTGCATTCCGTGACGAACCTTTGCAGCCTGCGTGATGCTTGGCGTGTAAGCCAAGAAAATACCTCCGGGTCGCAGCGAACCACTTACATGATCCAGCAGATGCCATGGCTCTGGCAGGTCAAGGATGAACCGATCAAATACACCGTCATCCACACCGGCATAAGAATCCCTTATTTGCACGTGGAAGTTATCTAGAGCTTCAGGACCCAGAAACGACTCCACATTCGCCTTGGCTCGATTGGCAAAATCTTCGCGCAGTTCGTAGCCGGTGATATCTGCACCCCAGCGCAGCATCGCCATTGATAAGGCCCCCGATCCAACACCCGACTCAAAAACCCGCACCCCAGGCTTGATATCCCCGATCATGCAAATTGGTGCGAGATCCTTGGGATAAATCACCTGCGCACCTCGTGGCATCTCCACCACGAAATCCTCAAGAGTGGGACGTAGCACTACGTACTTGGCACCCTTGGTCGACTCGACCCAACAGCCCTCCTCTTTACCGATCACATTGGCGTGAGGCACAAAGCCAGCATGACTGTGGAACTCGCCGGCGTCGGAGAGAATCTGAAGATACCTCCGCTTTTTCTGGTCCAAGAGCACGACTCGCTCACCAGCACGAAAAACATTGCTCATTTCACTTCCCAGTCCTCACTGCGATTCACCCGCAAGGTAAGAGTCTGACCCTCTTTCAAACGGATGCGCTTGACGGCCTTCTTGTCCGAACGCGTTTTCGCCCGACGCTTAAGTATCCAAGCGAGCAATCCACCAAGCAAGCGTGATCTTTTTCGAACATAGGTCACGAGTTTTGTAGACCGCGGAATCTTCCGCATCCCGGTCAGCCCCTGCGGATTTCAACAAACGCAGACTTTTTGCGTCCCCTGCGACGACCCGCAAAATAAGCAACCAGAACAGCAATGAATCCCGCACCAACAGCAGCGCCTACAAGGGTCTGTTTTTCATCCTTCAGGCGACCCTGAATCAACTCTTGAATACTGCGCAATTTGTTTTCGATATCAGTTCGGGAGATCCGTTGGGAGCTCTCAGTAGTTGTCTCGTCAGTCATGGGGCCTCACAGTGTCCGTTTTTTCACCCTACTAAGGGTCACCAGCACGATCAGGGCGCCAAGCATGAAAGTCACCATGTAGGGAACGAATGACCAGCCACCGTCAAAAGCATTGCCTGACACATCCACCAAGAGACGCAGCGCGCCAAGAAGCAAAAGCACCATTCCAATACTTACGAACACTGCCGCAATACTTCCTACAAGCACCCACCGACCAGCACCCTTTAGTGGTTCCAGCGTCTCCTGTTTGGCATAACCAACAATGGTGTCAACCACATCCGAGGATTCCTCAGCTTGACGAATATCCGAAAAAAGTCCCATTGATTACCTCACCTAAATCCAATCATTACTTGGCACCTAAGACAATCCGAATTTGTATGTATCTAGCCGCTGCTGACACAAGGCGTCGAGGGCCTGCATCCGGTCCGTGTTATCACGCAAACGAATTAGCTGATAACGATCTAGTTCGTCAAGTGGAGCCTGTACGCAGAGCCTCCAGCCCGACTCAGTCGCGTCATCGCTCGCATCCCCTACCAACACGGTTGGATCTATCGGAGCTCCAAGCTCAAAGGCAAGAGCCCGAAGTTGCCTTACCGTGGTGCATGCCTGGGCATAGGCGATTGCAAATGGACCATCCGTGCGCGAAGCCTCACAACGAGTGACTTCAACTACTGCTCGGGGGTACGGAACTTCTGGAAGCCACTCAACTACTTCAAGAAGATCAGTGACCGTTGCGACCACCATTGCCCTATCGCCAGATGGGCTCCACTTGATCCCGCGAATCTCTGCGAGAACGCCAAATTGGGCACGCTTGTCCCCTCCACCTACTTCCTTACCGCGCTCAATCATCACCGAGCCAAATACCGGAGCAACATCTAGGTCCGATCGCGTTAAATCACCAAACATTTGGATATAGCGACCCTCGAAAATGCGAAGCGGCAAATCCTCAGTGGGCATGAATGGATTTCCCAATGGGAACATTGGAATTTCTATTAGCCCATCCATTAGTGACTCATTGCCCCGGGGTCACGGCGAGAGCGGAATCAGACGGCCGAGCAATACTCAAAAGTCTTGTAACTAGATCAGTCCACCGAGGGCGAAAATAAGACTCTTCATTGACACCCGAACCATTGTAGAAAAGCGCAAAAATTGGCGCACCAGCTTTTTCGCTCGCAAAACCCGACAGCGCCTTCACACCTGTTAGGGAACCAGTCTTGGCTCTCACCACGCCCAACGCCGGCGGTTCGGTAAATGCGTCAATGAGGGTTCCGCTGGAACCGCCCAAGGGAAGTTTCTGCAGAAGTGTGCGTCCGGATGTTGAGTTCAACAGGTCCACCATGAGCACGCAGGTCAAACGATTTGAGCGATCAAGACCCGAACCATCCGCAATTATGAGGTTCTCAGTGTTGTATCCCCATGCCGAAAGTTGTTCTACAACTACACCAGCACCAGCCGCCGTTGATGCGACGCCTTTGACCGACAGCCCGATCGACTTGAGCAGCATTTCTGCGGTGTTGTTATCGCTGTTAGTCAGCATGTCGGTTACCAGATCGGCCAATGGAGCTGACTTGATGCTCGCCACGGTAGGTAAATCCGTATCTGCTTTCCCCGCAACGGCTGAGCCAATAACAGCCACACCTAAACGCCGTAAACGCGCCGAGAGCTCTTGTGAAGCAGCAAACGCAGGGTCGTCGGGTTTTTGGCTTAATCCAAATACTGAACCATCATCTAGCAAGAGAGCTCCGATTGGACCCCCAAAGGTCTTCTTAACGTCGGCGGACCATCCGGATGGATATCGCTGCTCGTCAAACAACGTGCCATCGCCGACCAAGGAACCCTCAATACGAGTTACGCCAGTTTCAACTAGAGCATCCAACAGCACATTTACGTCAGTGAAGAATGTCGTTGGATACTTTTCCACACTGCGGTACATCGGAAGACTCAAGACTGGGTCTCCCCCACCAACTATGAAGAGATTGCCTGCTGCGACTCCATCAGCAACGTTGCCAACGATCTTTGTTTCAAAGCGATGCTCTGGCCCAAACACTTCCAGCGCAACCAGAGCTGTCACAATCTTGATGTTCGATGCAGGAATCAAAGCGGTGTCGGAGTTCACCAGATCTACGGTTCGATTAAATGACTTCACCGCCAAGCATGCGTTGTCACCAAGAGTCGCTGAAAACTCGCCAAGTTCTAGTCGTAGATTTGCCACAGAAACATCGGTTGCCAGCGTGGAGTTAATTCGTCGAACGTTGAAAAGTGATGAGCCTGAAAGCTCCGTTGATGAATTGTCGGGATTGTTGCGTGTAGCAACACCGCCTAATGCACCTATTCCTGCAAGCAATGGTGCCAAACCGACCATCGCACCAACGCCAACAGCCAAAAGTGGACGCCTCCGCACGGACTGTTCGGTCATGTAGCAATACCTCTGTAACTTGCATATCTGTATAAGTGTGCAAGAGCGGTTGCAGCACGATTTCCACTTGGATAACACATGCGGCCGGTGGCTCTCACTGTGGCGGGCCCTGCATTATTTGGATCTGCAGTGGCTAATTCAGTTGCAGTCAAAATCGGTTTACCGGTGGCCACTGAGAGCTCATATGCCGCCTCGGCAAATCGCTGATCCTGTTTTTCGTGGTAGGAAACTATGCGGTCCATACCAAACCCTGGATAAAACCCGCCATCGCGCATCAGTCTTGCCTGGTTACTTTGAATTCCGATTCCTAGATAGATGACGGCGTGGACCTCTGGGTGTCGGGCAACAATTTGCATCACATCCGGAATGGTGTCGCGTGTTTCACCTCCCGCACAATCAACGGGGTTATTACGGCTCCATCGGGGCGGCAATTTTGAATCAATCTCGCTTAGAAGGTCTTCTGGAAGATCAAGAAGGTGCAAGACGCCGTCTCTCGAAATCTGGTCGGCGGTGGCAACTCCCCAGCCCCCAACTGTTGTTAAAACCACCACGTTCGGACCAGCGGGAAGAGGTTGGGTTGCAAAAGTTGCGGCGGCCTCAAAGGCTTCTTCTACCGTCACCGCACGGACCACACCGGTCTTTGCACATACCCCGTCAAATATCCGATCGTTCGCTGCAAGTGCGCCTGTATGGCTCGCTGCTGCGCGAGCACCGCTGTCAGTTGCCCCACCTTTCACAACCACAAGTGGTTTGCGTGCAGTTACCTCACCAAAACCTTGAATTAAGTCAGCCCCATCGCTAATGCCCTCTAAATAGGCGAGACTTACTTTGGTCGCATCATCGGTTGAGTACCAACGTAAATAGTCAATAACAGAGACGGATGCGGCGTTACCAGCAGAAACTGCACGAGAAATCCCCACGTGATGCTGACGAGCAAAATTTTGAAAACTGGAGACAAAATTTCCACTTTGACTAGCCACTGCAATCGCGCCAGCAGGAGGGTAAGGGGCAACAATCTGTGCACATAGCGAAGACGGTGTACTTACGACACCTTGTCCGTTTGGGCCAGCAATCAAGACTCCGAGCTCGTTGCCAAGCGCGACCAATGCATCTTCCTCACGCTTACCTTCCTCCCCTGCTTCCCCGTATCCAGCAGAAGTGATGAAGGCAGCCTTTATGCCCTTTGATGCACACGCCGTGATGAGATCTTGATTAGTGGAAGCAGGCGTACACACAAACGCAAGATCGAACTTCCCAGCCTCTAGGTCATCGATGGACTTAACCGTTGCGATGTCCAAGACGGTCTCTCCGCTCAGATTGGTGGCTGCAACTTCACCCCGGTAACCGCTGGCGAGAATGTTGTGCAGAGATACGAAACCAAATTTTCCTGGGTGTGATGATGCGCCAGCCACAACAACACCCCGAGGATCGAAAAGGGCGGAGAAATGCGCATCAGATACTCGGCTACGCGAGGGTGCCGTTACCGCTGTGGATTCATCAGAAATCTCAATTAGTGCGTCCACCGCAACAATTGAGCCATTTGCTTGCACGATCAGCGGGTTTACATCAACCGAGACAATTCGTTGGTCATTGATCATGCAGCGACCAACAGCCATCAACGCGGCAACGAGTTCATTATTCGATACAGCGCTTTCACCACGAAAATCTCTTAACAATTTCTGCAAACGAAGACTTCCGACCATCGACCGTGCATCGTGTTCCGTGATCGGCAAAGGTCTAAAAACCACGTCCTCGATTACCTCCGCCATTACCCCGCCCACACCAAGCATCAAAGTTGCACCAAATACTGGATCGCGGAGCGCCCCGACAATCAGTTCGCGGCTACCTGACACCATTGGTGCAACCAACAGTGAAACGGGTCCATCCTCGGGGGTGGCCGCGGCAAGCAGTTCATCCGCTGCGCGGGCCACATCGTTGGAATTCGAAAGACGCAAACGAACGAGCCCGCGTTCCGTTTTATGAGCAATAGCGTCGCCACACAGCTTCAGCACCACCGGATAACCAAGTTGGTTGGCCGCAAACGAGGCTTCTTCAACGGTTACTGCGGATTTCTCGGGGAGTAATGGGAGCCCGTAGCCGGAGAGCATGTTCTTGGATTCGGACTCCGAAAGGGTCCTGGTTCCTGCCTGTCTCTGGGGGGCTGCCATGCGTCCACGGTAGCGACTTGTGTTGCTCTTGTCCTGATACCTTCGAATCGTGACAAAGAGCGAGAAAATGCCCGGATCAAACCTCACACCGGAGCAAGACGCTCTTGCGATTTCGATTATCCGTGGTCTCGCGATGGATGCTCCCCTAAAGGCCAAAAGCGGCCACCAAGGTACAGCCATGGCTCTGGCGCCATTAGGCCATGTACTTTTCAGTCGAGTGATGAAATTCGACCCGAAAGATCCAGCTTGGCCTGATCGTGATCGATTCATTCTCTCTGGTGGTCATGCATCAATTCTTCAATATGCCCTGCTCTATCTTTCGGGCTATGACCTGACATTGGATGACTTAAAGAGTTTTCGCCAGTGGGGTTCGCGCACACCAGGCCATCCAGAAGTAGGTCACACCGCCGGGGTTGAAGTAACAACGGGCCCGTTGGGACAAGGTTTCGCCAACGCAGTTGGAATGGCACTTGCCGAGCGGTACTTGCGTTCTGCGTTCGGCGAAAAGGCAGCCAACCATCACACCTACGTGATCATGGGCGATGGGTGCTTGATGGAGGGCATCAGCCACGAAGCAGCTTCGTTTGCTGGGCACCAAAAGTTGGATCACTTGATTGCGATTTTCGACGACAACAAGATCACAATTGACGGTTCTACTGACCTCGCGTGCAGTGATGACGTAGCGATGCGGTTCAGAGGCTACGGCTGGAACGTAATTGATCTTGGCCAGCAAAGCGACGACTTGGATGCGATTGAAAACGCCCTTCTGCGCGCCCGCAAACACACCGGGCAACCAACACTGATCACATTGCAAACCCGGATCGGCTACCCATCGCCTGATTTCACAAACAAGCACGAGGCGCACGGCAACCCCTTCTCTGCTGAGCACGTGAGCCGCACCAAATCGGTAATGGGAATTCCCGATCAGCCCTTCTATGCGCCTGATGAAATTATTAGTGCCTGTCATCGCAACGCCACCGATCGATCAGCGCTCGTGAAACCAAAATCATCACCAGGCACCTCAATTCCTGAACTCCCAACGCAACTGACTGGTCTGCCCCGCTTTGATCAAGGTGAATCGATAGCAACACGTGTCGCAATCCAAAAGGCAATCGAAGCAAGTTCAGAGCAAATGCCAGGACTCTTGATCGGTGCTGCAGACCTCACAGGGAACACCGGCGCCAAAGACTCCAAATTGACGGCACAGTCAGCCACGAATCCTGCTGGACGACAGATTTACTACGGGATTCGCGAACACGCCATGGGGGCAATTGCCGTTGGTTTGGCTTTGCATGGCGAAACTCTTCCAGTGGTCGGAACCTTCTTTGTCTTTGCGGACTACATGCGCCCCGCCATACGTCTTGCAGCTTTGAGTAGAGCCAAGTGTGTGTTCGTCTTTAGTCACGACTCTGTTGGTGTTGGAGAAGATGGGCCCACCCATCAACCCGTCGAACATCTCGCGTCATTGCGCTCAATCCCGGGACTCCGAGTCATACGTCCGGCTGACGCCAATGAAACGATCGAGGCCTGGAAGATAGCCGTGTCTGGCGATGGTCCTACTGCACTCGTGTTGAGTCGCCAGAATTTGCCAGTCGTCTCTGATGGAAGTGCCGTTCTTAGCGGTGCTGGCGTACTTCGTGACGCAGAAAATGCTGCACTCACGCTGGTTGGCACCGGAAGCGAAGTGAGTGTCGCCTTGGCTGCCGCCGACGCACTCAAAGCACAAGATATTCATGTGCGCGTTGTTTCGATGCCTTCATGGGACCTCTTCTTAGCTCAATCGGTTGAGACCCGTAGAGAAATTCTTCCCGAGGGAATCCCGACGCTATCTATTGAGGCTGGAACAACATTCGGATGGGCCGCTTTCTCGAATCATCAAATTGGCATCGACCGGTTTGGTGCAAGCGCGCCAGGTGCTGAAGCTCTTGAGCGACTTGGAATCAGTGTTGATGCGGTAGTTGCAAAAGTAAATGAAATCAGGAGTTGATAATCAGTGTCTGAACGTCTTCGTAACCTGTTTTCTCAACATGGCCAAAGCCCATGGCTGGACAATATTCAACGCAGCCATCTCACCTCAGGACACCTGGCGAACATGCGAGATCGGGGCGTGCGGGGCTTGACATCAAATCCATCAATTTTCCAAAAGGCGATTCAAGGTTCAGTCGACTACGACGATCAGTTCAAGTCGCTGATCGATTCCGGGAAGTCGATCGAGGATTCCTACTGGGAAATGGTTCTAACCGACATTTCTGATGCCCTTGATGTTTTTCTACCACTATTTAATTCAAGTGGTGGCGGTGATGGATTCGTC
>CAIYHK010000165.1 GCA_903925985.1 uncultured Actinomycetes bacterium | reverse complement strand
GGGAGCCACGATCTATTTCGGGTCGCCTGAATCGACTCGGCAAATTCAAGAGGTGGCTGCGGCGTTTAAAGAAGCCCATGATCTTGGAATGTTCACTGTGCTGTGGTGCTACCTGCGCAATAACGAGTTCAAAAAAGACGGCGTGGATTACCACGTTGCTGCAGACTTAACTGCTCAGGCCAACCACATTGGTGTGACCATTGAAGCTGACATCATTAAGCAAAAATTGCCTGAAAACAATGGTGGCTACAACGCACTAAGCGGTTATGGGAAAACCAGCCCAAAGGTTTACGAATCATTGACCACCGATCATCCAATCGACCTCGCTCGTTGGCAAGTTGCCAACTGCTACATGGGCCGAATTGGCCTCATCAACTCTGGCGGCGAGAGCAAAGGTGCTGGCGATCTTGCAGCAGCTGTAAAAACAGCAGTGATCAATAAGCGTGCGGGCGGACAAGGCTTGATCTCTGGTCGTAAGGCTTTCCAGCGGCCGATGGCTGAAGGTGTTCAGTTACTGAACGCAATCCAGGATGTGTACCTGGATAAATCAATAACTATCGCCTGACCCCCTTTGTCATACCCATCGGGCATTATTGCTCTGATGCTGACAACTGTATTTGCGGACGCCACGGATGTGATCGCTGCGGGAATCGTGTATTTCATCCTCATTGGTGTGCCACTGATCGCGTTCATTTTTTGGTGGGATTATCGTCGCTGGCGTAAAGCTCAGTACCGCGAATGGCAGCAAAACATGTCCCGCGAGCAATCGCACTCCGACGTCTTTGGGCGCTTGCCAGTGTTGCCACGCTTTGGATTCATTCCTTCAGCATTCATGGTGAACAATCTTGATCCCGATTTCAATGGGAGCCCGGTGTCCTATACGGCGGGGCGATATCCAGAGTCAGGTGTGCAGCGCATGATGCTGAATGGCCAGGATTATCCCTTGAGTGAACAACAGATTGCTGAGATGGAGGTCTGGGGTACGATCGACGGAATTCCGATCGAAGACTTCGATGACTGGAGTGATTGGAGCTAACTCAGTCAAGCGGGCGAAACACGAGCCCAGTGAGAAGCTTGGGGGTGAAGAACGTTGATTTCGGTGGCATTAGGAGACCCTCGTCTGCGGTCCGCTGTATTTCGGCAACAGTTACGGGCTTGATCAAAATCGCGCAAGTGCCACGCCCGTTACGCAGTTCATGCAATACCTCGGTAACACCGTGCTGGTAGGTCAACTCGTGTGGGGTTTGAGCGAGAGCGTGTTCGAGCTTGGCTCCATCCAAGTTGCGTACTTGTGCAAAAACTCCAGGCTTTTCGATCAGTAGAGTGCCAGATCCATTCGGATGAACAAGGCACATTGCATTACGTGATTCCATTTCGGAAAGTGTGCTTTCGCTTACCGCATCAATTTCTTGGAGGTCAAAACTCGCCCGCAGCGCTTCGCGCATGGAGTCATGATCGATTGCACTGTAAAGGCGGTGGATGGCTGCCACATTGAGTTGTTCTTCGTTGAGCTCAGCCACATACGCGAGTGTGTAGTCGGCGTCTTTGCTGCCATTGGCTGCGCGTTGTTCATCACGATATGTGCGACTCACGGCGTAGCGATGGTGGCCATCGGCAATAACAGTAGGAGCGCTCGCCATGAGGTGCTGGATCTCAGATACGCGCCCAGCATCATCGATGATTTCAACGATGTGGACTACACCGTCTTCATCAGTGACCCGACCAACTTCGGTCCCTGGTTCAGCGAGTAGCGATGTGAGACCACTGGCAAGAGAAAGCCCCCAGACGGGGGACAGGTTCATGCGCGTGGCACGAGTGAGATCGAGGCGATCTGATTTGGCTTTCGGGGTGGTGCGCTCGTGGGGAAGAACGGGCCCGGCACCTTCGTCGCAGACTTCGATCGCACCAAGCACTCCTGCGGTCTCGCGCGCACGACCCTGCGCGTCGGTGAACTTCATGCGGTAGATCGTGAAAGTGGGGGCTGCATCACGCACCACCACTCCAGAAGATTGCCAGCCCGATATGGTCGCAGCGGCTTGGGTGTACCTAGCGTCCCCGTCGCTTTCCAATGGGCAATCAACAGCAACAACATTGTTGGGCGATTTAGCGGCGTAATGGGCGCGATCTTCTGGACTCAACACGTCATATGGCGGAGATATAACGGTTGTGAGATCTTGTCCAGCCGAGTATCGAAGGGCTCTAAAGGGCAAGAATTTCGTCACCCATATACGGTGACAGATGAAGCCTGGCAATACAAATACCTAGGGTAGATAGGTGCTCCTTTTGTGCGACCTAGACGGCGTAGTTTGGCTGGCTCATCAGCCGCTACCTGGCAGCGTGGAAGCTCTGAAGTCTTGGCGTGCAGCAGGGCATGAGATTGTTTTTTGTACCAATAACTCCTTCAGCACAATT
>CAIYHK010000164.1 GCA_903925985.1 uncultured Actinomycetes bacterium | reverse complement strand
GGGTGTATGTGGCGCGCCTAGTTAGGGGGCAGGTTCTATCTCTGCGCGAACGTGAATTCATCGAGGCCGCCCGCTCGTTTGGCGCACCGAATCGACACATCATCTTTAAGGAACTCTTGCCCAACCTCTGGCCACAGATCATCGTGCTTGTCTCGCTCAGCCTGCCCGGGTACGTGTCAATTGAGGCCACGCTGTCGTTCCTTGGCCTCGGGCTATACGCCCCGACGGCTTCATGGGGCCTAATGCTTGGCGATTCAGTGGGCTATTACCGCTCGGACCCCACATATCTGGTCATTCCTGGCCTGACCCTCATGATCTTGGTATTGGCGTTCAACCTCTTTGGGGATGGGTTGCGCGACGCCTTTGACCCCCGCTCAGACCGCCAGCAGCTGTAACTCGCGGTCCTTTGGCCCTCCTGCCAATCAGGAGTTCGGACTCTGTTCTAGACACTTGGTTAATACAAGTAGTGTTGGCTCACCAACCTACCCAGCGGTACTGCTGGGTATCACAAGGGGGAGAAATGAGAAAGCGCAGAGCATTCGCTGCACTCATCGTTGCTTCGGGTCTCGCAATTGCGGCCTGCGGTGGCGGAGATGGCGGCGGCACCACGGGCGAAGAGTCCGGTGGTAAATCAGCAAGTTCAGATGGCATCGTCGACGGTGGCACACTCCACATTCTCGACATCTCAGAAGGTGCCACGAACCTGGATCCACAACGCATCTACACCGGTGCCGATCTTGGATTCCTTGGTTCAACAATTCAGCGCACGCTGACCAGCTACAAGTACGCCGCTGGCGTTGAGGGAAGCGAACTCGTTGCTGACCTCGCCACCGACACTGGTACTGCTTCAAATGATGCCAAGACATGGGAGTTCACACTTCGTGACGGAGTCACATTCGAAGACGGTTCGCCGATCGAATGTAAGGACATCCGTTATGGCGTGTCACGCACATGGGCAAGCGATGTAACCGGTGACGAAGGACCACTCTTTGCACTTTCGTTCATCGATGCACCAGAGGATTACCCGGGTCCATTCACTGCCACTGAAGAGCAGCAGGCCGGATTCAACGAGGCAATTGAGTGCTCCGAAGATGGCAAGACCATTACCTTCAATCTGCGTGAGTCAGTCGGTGACTTCAACTTCACCGTTGCACTCCTCGCATTCGGACCCGTTCCGGAAGACCAAGACACTGGCGACCAGTACACACTGAAGCCAGTTTCATCTGGACCTTTCAAGATCGAGTCCTATGAGCAGGGTAAGGAACTGGTCATGGTTCGCAATGAGAATTGGAACAAGGATTCCGATCCCGTGCGTGAGCCACATCTCGACAAGATCATCTGGCACTTCGGTCTCGATGAGACCGTTATCGACGAGCGCATGATCGCCGATGAAGGAGACGACCAGGCAGCAATTGTTTACGGTGGCATTCAGCCCCAGAACCTTCAGACCATCTTTGGAGATGACAAGTTCAAGGACCGTCGTACCGACGGCTTTGACGGCTTCGTGTCCTACACCATGGTCAACATGAAGACTGTCAACTGTGCCGAAATTCGTCGCGCAATTTGGCTCGCACTCGACCGTGACGCACTGCGTACGGCAGGTGGTGGACCATTCACCGGTGAATATGCAAAGGGTTTCATTAACCCACGCCTTGGCGCTGACTACGAAGATGCTGATCTGCCAGAAGGTCTGAATGAAGATGGCACACCGAACGTTGAAGCCGCTCAGGCTGAAATGGACAAGGCCAAGGAAAATCCAGACTGTGCAGATGCTTACAAGCGGGCAACCGAGACCGGTCTTACCCGTGACCACGCTGACAGTGAACTCTGGCAGAAGTTGATCGCAATCTGGATCGACTCCATGGACAAGATCGGTATCAAGATCATTGACAACCCGATCGAGCCCAGCAAGTACTACGCAACAATCAACGAAACCCCTGGTGACTTGATGAGCGCAGGTTGGGCAGCGGACTGGAACAATGCTTCCACCGTTATCCCGCCGCTGTTCATTAAAGACGGTGGTTTTGCGTACAACTACACCTGGGAAGATCCCGAGTACGACGGTTTCAAGGCATTGGTCGATGCGGCCAAGGTCGAGACTGACCGTGAGAAGCAGGGCGACATGTGGAAGGAACTCAACCAGTGGTTGGTCGACCGCGTGTGGAACATTCCTGGCTTGTACACCAAGACCCAAAACATCGTCGGTTCACGCGTTCGTAACGCCTACCAGTGGTACCAGTTCGGCTGGTACAACGTGGGCGCCATCGGACTCACCGAATAGCCGAAGTGTCTCTGACGGGTGGTCGGCGGTGCAAGCCGCTGGCCACCCGTTTGGGCTAGTTAAGCAATGATTTATTTCGTCATTCGTCGGCTGTTGTTTGCAGTCATATTGCTGTTTGTGGTGAGTTTCTTCACCTATGTGTTGTTTACAGCTCTGCCGACGAACCCGGCCGCACTGACCTGCGGCAAGAACTGCACACCCGAGGTAATCGCGCGCAACGAAGTGCGCCTCGGGTATGACCAGCCGATTCACGTGCAGTACGGAAGATTCCTGAAGGGCATCTTTGCTGGTCGAACATATGGGCCAGAGGGCGCATCCGTGCATTGCCCGGCCCCTGCACTTGGTTACTCATTTGAATATCACCAGTGCGTTACTGAGCTGATTACGCGCACATTCCCCGTCACACTCTCTGTTGCTATTGGCGCTTTTGTTCTCTGGATGGGAATTGGCGTTGGCCTTGGCACTCTTGCCGCGTTGCGTCGTGGCCGTTGGCAGGACCGGTTTGCCACCACCTTCTCTGTGGTGGGCATCAGCCTGCCTACGTTCTTCTTTGCCTTGTTGGCGATTCTTGTGATTGTGATCTGGGGTGGACTGCTGGACTTCCCGCAGTACACAGGATTTACGGAAAATCCGATCAAATGGTTCAGCGGGTTGTTGCTTCCCTGGGCAACCCTTGCGATCCTTTCAGCCTCCACGTATGTGCGACTCACTCGTAACGGAATCCTCGAAGTGATGAATGAGGAGTTTGTGCGTCTTGGACTCGCAAAGGGAGTCAAGCGCCGAACGCTGATCGTTAAATACGTGATGCGTGCTGCAATGGTGCCGATTGTGACAATTGCAGGGCTCGACTTCGCCGCGTTACTCGGTGGGGCAGTTATCACTGAGAGTGTGTTCAACCTTCCCGGGATGGGCAAGCTGTCGATTCGAGCAGTTACTGACTCTGACCTCCCGGTGCTAGTGGCAACAACTCTGGTTGCGGCAGTCTTGATTGTTGTTGCCAATGCCGTTGTAGACATTCTCTACGGCTTCCTTGATCCACGAGTGCGGGAAAAAGTATGAGTTCGCCGTTGATCTCCATCCGTGATCTGCATGTTTCTTTCCACACTCAAGACGGTGTGGTGAAAGCAGTGGACGGCGTTTCATTTGATGTGATGCCTGGCGAAACTATTGGCATTGTGGGTGAGAGT
>CAIYHK010000163.1 GCA_903925985.1 uncultured Actinomycetes bacterium | reverse complement strand
TCGACCACCGCAACCACCTCGTGGCCAAGGATCTGTGGAAACGAAGTCATCCCACTCATCGCACTATCGCTGTCGTCTTCGAAGTCAAGAAGGATCTGCTTTGAATCAGAGCCACAAATGCCAGTGAGGATTGGACGAATGACATACCAATCTGGCCGCAATGGTTTTGCGTCTGGCACTTCAAGAAGAGAACAGGGTGTCGTAGCAATATTCTGCACCAACTTCGGTGCATTTGGCGGTGGACTAAATGGCTGTGGTGCAGTACCAAATACGAGTGCCTTCATTTTTTCTCCTTTGCCTCGGTGTACTGAACTGCTCCTTCAATGAACATCTCAATTGCCGCAGTTTTGAACTCAACAACAGGTTTTACATTTGGAACGTAGTACTCGAATTGATCACCATTGATCGCATCAACAATGACTTGAGCGACTGTCTCAGGTGATTCAAGATCACCGTCATAGTGGGCCGGGTCATTACCAGGGCGATCCCAGATATCGGTTGCTATCGGACCAGGCAACACGAGCCGAACACGAATTCCAGTTCGCCAAAGGTCCATCGCCAATGACTCAGTCCAGCCACAAAGTGCGAACTTTGAGGCACAGTATGCAGACTCCGCTGCAATTCCTGCACGCCCACCCATACTTGACACATTCACGATCACACCTGTGTTGCGAGAGATCATTCCAGACAACAAGGCAAGGGTCATCCTCACGGGTGATTCAAAGTTGGTCGCCATTGTTCTTGTGAGCTCGGGGATGGACAATTGTTGCACCCTGCGGCGCATTGGGGTGGCGGCGTTATTCACCAGTACATCAACACGACCAAACTCCTCTTCAACTTCTTTGGCATAATTCTCCGCTGCCTCAGGATCACCAAAGTTGATTACATCTGTTCGCACCTCGGCACCTCTTGCCCGACACTGCTGAGCCACAACTTCCAGACGGTCTATGCGCCGACCACTGATTGCAATCTTCACACCTGGTCCTGACAGCATCGGTGCAAGTGCAGCACCAATTCCTGCTGATGCGCCTGTGAGAATTATGTATTCAGCCATATTTACCAAACAAGAACTCGGCCACGGGCGTTGCAGATGGATAAGCCCCCGAGAGTCCAGCCATTAGATAACCGGCATCCGTAATCACTGTTTGTCCAGTTATTGCAACTGACGATCGACTGCAAAGAAACAATAAAACTGCAGCTTGCTCAGCGGGTGTGGATGCCTCAATGCCAATGTCCTCACGAAAATCTGCACCAAACCCAAGCCAGGTTTCGGCATTCGCTCTTGCAAGTGGTGTGTCAGTTGGGCCAGGACACAGAGCGTTGATTCTCACACCATGACGAAGGAGAGCAACCGACTCTGATGCTACATACGCACACATCGCGCGTTTGACGAACAAATAATTTGCCTTGTTGTGATCAATCACCCACTTAACTGCATCATCCCAGTTTTTGATCGCCAAAAACTCTGTTATCTCAGATAGTTCTGCTTGCCAGCCGAGACCAGCTGCGGATGAGATCATTCCGATCGCACTTCCTGCTGGTAACCACCCACGATCCAAAAGACGATCAATCATGTAGCGGTGACCTATGAAATTGATCCGTTCAATTCCAGGCACACCATCAGCAACACCAGCACAGGACAGAACTACGTCTACCGGGCCGTTCAAAAGTTCTAGCGCTGTGTCAATTGATTCACGTTCACCTAGGTCAATACTGATGAATTGAACACTTGGCTGGCTTACATTGACGCGATCCATCACAACGACACGTGCACCTGCATTGACTGCAAGGCGTGCTGCAGCCTCGCCCATACCAGTTGCACCACCGACAACTAGGACCCTTTGATTCTCATAACTGAAGAGTTCGGTTTGCGACATCATTCCCCTCGAAAACATTCATGTCTCTACATCTTGATGGATCAACGGTTGGACACACCGTTGACAATAGCCCGCGTTAATTTCGCCATGGACAGGGCCCACGGTCCCGTTGGGAAATCGCATTATATGTAATTAGGTATTAAAGTTTCGTCGTTCTGCGGGTGTAGTTCAGTGGTAGAACATCAGCTTCCCAAGCTGAGAATGCGGGTTCGATTCCCGTCACCCGCTCTCATTGCGAAGGTTCTCGGCACTTTATGCGCCGTAGGGTTGTGTTGTGAATAACACCCACGCGGCCGAACGCCCGACCACATCGTTTGGTCACATTCCGGCGCTTGATGGTCTGCGCGCCGTGGCTGTTCTCTCAGTCGTTGGATACCACTACGGCATGTTTGGGTTGAGTGGTGGATTCCTTGGTGTTGATCTTTTCTTTGTCCTCTCTGGCTTTCTTATTACTTCGTTGTTGATTGCCGAAGCAGATTCCACGGGCCGAGTGAATCTGAAGGCATTTTGGGTTCGGCGATTCAAACGTTTGATGCCAGCAGCGATCGTCACAATTACTGCGGTAGCTATCTGGGCCGCATTTGAAGTCGATGCATTGCAACTCGACTCAATTCGTGCTGATCTTCTAGCCACGCTCGGTTACGTAGCGAACTGGCGTTTCATCTACTCGGGTCAGTCGTACTTTGAACAGTTCTCGCTTGCCTCACCTGTGCGGCACGCGTGGTCGCTAGCAATTGAAGAACAGTTCTATGTCGTTTGGCCCGTCCTCTTTGCAGTCATTTACAAATGGCGACGCAAGCTGATACTTGCTGGCGTAGCGGCAATTGCGGCAATTGCCTCCGCTATATGGATGGCGGCCATTTTTGATCCCGACAACATCTCACGGGTTTATTACGGCACAGATACTCGTGCATCTCAGCTCCTGATTGGAGTTCTACTTGCAGTCATCGTGTCGGGCGGTCACCTAAAGATCGGCAATGTCTCAGCGAATGTTCTGAGTACCGGAAGCCTTGCTGTTGTCCTTTTTGCAATGTTCACCGTGTCAGATCAAAACGAAAACCTCTACAAAGGTGGGCTCGTACTGTTTGCACTAGCGGCAGCGGTATTGCTGTTTACATCGACCCATCTTCGCTCGGGTCCACTTCATTTCATCTTGTGTTCTGCGCCATTCCAATTCGTTGGTCGAATTTCATATGGGCTCTACCTATGGCATTGGCCGGTTCAAATCATGCTGACCGAGCGCTCAACAGATTTCACCGGTTGGCAGCTGACTGCTCTGCGGTTGGTGGTCAGTTTTGCAATCACCTACGTGTCATATCGACTCATAGAAATGCCATTGCGCTACAGCAAGTGGTCGGGCTGGATGACATGGCGCAGTCTCGTGATTCTCCCAGTAACTCTTGCGGCTGTTGCGGGTGTGATCGTGGTCAGCACATCGGGTGCAAAGGATAAACCCGCATACATGGACGCCACACCGGGTGAAATAATCACAGCAACCACGATTGCGCCGTTGATCACAACTACCACAGTTCTTGGTGATGTGCCCCTTGGCAAAGTGTTGTTAATTGGAGACTCCGTGGCTGCGTCGCTCCAAGTTGGTTTTGCCCAAGCAGCTGCTGAGCAAGGAATTGAATTCCAGTCACTCACCCGCCCAGGGTGTGCAATCATCCGGGGTCAGCC
>CAIYHK010000162.1 GCA_903925985.1 uncultured Actinomycetes bacterium | reverse complement strand
GTTCAATCAGATGCTTTGCGCCCTCCACACCTTCGGTACGCATTATGTGCCCCAAGATAACGAGGTCAAACTCGCCGTCACCGAGTGTGATGTTATGGAAATCACCTGGTCGATACTCAACACGATCGCTAACACCAGCATCTTCAATGCGTCGCTTTGCCACGCGCAAGACACCCTCAAAATCATTCACCACGGAAGTGGCAGTGGGGTTTTGGCCGAGAATGGCAACGGTCCAAGGCGCACCACCTGCGCCGAGATCAAGGACATGCAATTTGGGCTGTCGTGAGTATCCGATCTTCAAGTCAGCGCGTGTGGCTGCACGCAGCATCGTCGGGAACGTGGCCTCTACAAGTGGCACGTAAAAGCCTTCAGGATCATCCTCAATCGGGCGCTCAGGAGTCCCTCGCTTGAAGGTGTCTGACAAGTGTTCCCAGTTGACAAGTGGCCCAGGTGCAACGGCGATTAAATCAGCCATGCTGGCCGGGGCATCCGTGGTCAAGTACCGCTTGGCAAGGTCACCGAGTTTGTACACGTCGCGATACTGCTCAATCATTCCGATAGCCACGAGACCATCAAGAAGAAACAACGCACTTCGCTCTGGCAACGCCAAGCGTTTGGCAACCGGCTCAAGTTCGGTTGGACCAAGTTCTTGCAACAAGTCAAAAACGCCAAGCTCGACAGCTGAACACAGCAGCCAGTAGTTGCCATATCCCTGAATGATGTTCCAGACCGGCGCCGATGCAGGCGGCTTAAAGTCGCTCCACGGCGTGCCTTTGTGGGCCGCCGTGTGGCTCTTCTTCAGTTCGGGGTACGGCGCGTCGCGCTCTTCAGCCATCGATCAGGGCCGCAGCAGTATCTTGCCAAAGACGTCATTGTTCTGCATCTTCATTTGTGCTTCACCTGCGTCTTTGAGTTCGAACTGTGAGTCAATGACCACGTTGAAGTTGCCATTGCAGAATGTGTCCCACGCGGGCTGGAACTCTTCGGGTCGATATGGATCGCTGCCAAGGATCTGAATGCCCATGTGGAACGAATAGCCAAGCGAAGGAATTGTCGCGGTATCACCTGTTGTGTTTCCGCAGTTAACAATGCGACCGCGCGGACGCAGTGCAAAAGTTGACTGCGCCCAAAGTGCAGGACCGACGTGGTCAAAGACCATGTCAACACCACGGCCCTCGGTATTTGCTCGTGCGAAACCTGTGACATCCTCAGTTCTGTTGTTGCACACCGCAGTGGCACCAAGCTCGAGTGCGCGCTCACACTTTTCGGCAGAGCCAGCAGTGGCAAGTACCCGCGCGCCTCGGGCGACCGCGAGTTGGATACCGGCCACGGAGACGCCGCTTCCTGCAGCATGAATCATCACGGTTTCACCGGGCTGCAATTTTCCAACTTCAAAAAGGGCGTGCCAGGCGGTCAGATAACAAGTTGGAAATGTTGCTGCATCTTCAAACGACATCGCATCAGGAATGCGATAAACGTGAGTTGACGGTGCGAGGCAGAGTTCGGCGTATCCGCCTGCCACCGTTGCGCCAATGACTCCAAGATCACCGTAGAAGTCACCCATGTTTGCGTAAGCCGAGCCATCGGGCACTCCAGCAAGTGACGGGTCAACGACCACGCGCTCGCCCACCTTCACATTTGTAACTGCAGATCCAACCGCAACAATCTCGCCTGCCACATCCATGCCGGCAATGTGGGGCAATGTGAAACCTGGCATTGCGTACCAACCATTGCGTTGAACCACATCAAGGTGGTTCAGTGCTGCTGCATGAACTCTCACCACTACGTCGTGTTTTCCCGGATTCGGATCTGGGCGGTCGCCGTAGTTCAACACTTCTGGGCCACCAGGTGCGTCGTACCAAACTGCTTTCATGTTTTACCTCTGTTGGGCTTTCCTATTTGAGTCCACGAATGAACGGTTGCGCGAGTGCTCTTGGCTGTCGAGTGTGCTTGGCGAAGATGAGCATCACGATGATGGTTGCCAAGAATGGAAGCGACGCCAGAAGTTGACTGTTCAAGCTGTAGCCAAGGATGTTGGGCAGATTGAGACGCAATGCGTCCACATATCCGAACAACAAACATCCCGCCACCGCACCACGAAGAGTCCAGCCACCGAAGATCACAGCTGCTAATGCGATGATGCCCTTACCGCCAATATTGGAGCTCTCAAAGCGACCTACTTGGCCAAACAGATAGACCGCGCCACCAATCCCCGAAGTGAGTCCGGCGATCAAGATCGCCTGACGACGACGCGCATTCACATTGATGCCACTCACGTCAGCCGCCTGCGGATCTTCACCAACGGCGCGAATTTCCAGACCCCACGAAGTGCGCATTACCAACCACCAGATCATGGGAATTAACACATAGATGAGGTACATCGGCCACCGTTGAGCGAACAATGCCGGGCCAATCTTTGGAATATCAGAAAGCAACGGAATCTCAACCACATTTGCGAGTTTCGTACTTAAATCAAACTTGGGTTGCAAAAAGGCCGCAACACCAAGCAACAAGATGTTCAGTGTGAGGCCAATTCCAAACTGGTCGGCACTCAGATAATGGCTGAGATACCCCTGCAGCGAAGCCACCAGCATGCCAACAATGGCACCAACCGCGATCGCTAACGCGAAGTTGGTGGACTCCGTGTAAGCAATTGCGGCACCAAAATGTCCGCCTAGAAGCATGGCCTCAACGGAGATGTTGATCGTGCCTGCACGCTCGGCAACCCACTCACCCACAGCAGCGAATGCGAGCACGGCAGCGAGTCGAAATGTGCTCTCGTACAACGGCCCGTTGGAGAGGATGTCACCCATGAATGCGAGCATGATCAGGTCCTCTCCGTCAGGTTCGCCAGCGCCCGACGTTTACGGCGCAATTCACTGATTGCCGGCGGAATAAATAGCGCCACTACCAGCAGTGCACGAACAACATCCACCAATACACCTTCAATTCCTGCCACCGAAAGGAATGTGGATGCACTGCGTAGACCGGCAAACACCAGCGCCACCGGGATTGCTGCGATTGGGTTGTTGCGAGCTACGAGCGCCACGAGCAAACCATCCCAACCAGCATTCGATGCAAAGCCCGAGGAGAACTTGTATTGCGACTCACCGCCCGCGAGCATCATCGAGCCAGCCAATCCTGCAGCTGCACCCGATACAAGGATCGCAGCCATGCCGTAACGCGTTTCCGAAACACCTGCGCGGCGTGCGGTGCGCGGATTCATGCCAAGCATTTTCAAACGAAAACCCCACACGGTGCGGGTCAGCACCCAGGCGGCAACCACTGCAATGATCAATGCAATCGGAACACTTAACGGGAACTTGTTACCAAAGATTTCAATAATGCCAAGTCGCGATTTCGGCGCTGTCACATCGCTGAGTAGCAAACGATTCGGCTCACCCGGTACCACATTCAACAACAGTTGGCGCCTCGTGAGTGTGTAAGAAGCAATCTGCGAAGAGAGATAGACCAACAGCAGTGTCGACAAAACAATTGGAATCTTGCGCCAGTAGTAAAGCCAGCCAGCAATACCTGCCCACACCGCACCAACGATTGCGCCGACAATGAGACCAACGATCAACATCGCAGGGTTGCCGGGCTGGATTTTGGTCAGTACGAATGCAGCACCTGTGGTTCCCACCAATAACTGGCCCTCTTGACCGATGTTTACAATGCCTGCACGCGTTGCAACAATGCTGCCCACCGCCACGATCAGTAGTGGCGCCATTCGACGCAGAGTTTCACCCCATCGCCCTTTACTTTGGAACGCGCCGTCAAAAATCGCCTCAACGGCACGGGTCCACGAGGAACCGTTGAACTCGATTAAGAGTGCAGAGATCGCCAATGCGAGCACCACGCAGAGAACGTAGAGGCCAAGAAGCTCAACCTGATCCCTGGTGAGTTTGAGGCGTGCAAGCACACCTTTGCTAGTGGTCATTGAGCGCCCCCCATGAGCATGCCGAGGCGTTCCAAATCAACATCTTTGTTTGGCATCTCACCGATGATCGCTCCGCGATACATCACGACGATTCGGTCAGCGAGGTGCAGAATTTCCTCGAGTTCACTAGAGATAAGTAGAACCGCAACTCCTTGATCGGCCGCCAAGCGCAAACGATCGCCCATGTATTCGATGGCGCCCACATCCAAACCTCGGGTTGGTTGAGCTGCCACTAGAACTTTTGGATCGGCAGACAACTCTCGTGCAAGCACGACGCGTTGCTGATTACCTCCAGAGAGTGTCCACATCGGCGCATCTGGAGATTGGCATGAAATGCCGAACTCGGCGATCAATTTCTCAGCATTTTCCCGCACCGTGTCAGCTTCAACGACACCGCGATGGGAGACCTTCTCAAGCCCTGCAAGGACAAGGTTTTCGGCCACAGACATGTTGAGCACACATCCCGAATCGTGACGATCCTCAGGGATGACAGCGATGCCGACGTGCGCCATGGCGCCTGCACCGCCCTCCTTAACGGGCACACCATTTACTTCGATGGTGCCAGCGTTAAAACTACGCAGACTTGAAAGCACATCGGCAAGCACGCGTTGACCGTTGCCCTCCACACCAGCAACACCGACAATCTCTCCAGGGTGAACCTCTAGCGAGAGGTCATTCAGCTCAACACCTTCTTTACGGCTTGAGACTGATAACCCTGAGATCTTGAGCCCGGGTGTACCAGTTTTTGCGACCGATACGGCAGGTGCTGCCGAAGGCGTGGTGCCACGGAGCTTGACTTCGCGGCCAACCATGGCGCGAGCAAGCTCTTCAGGCTTTGTGCCACTGGTCTGCATCGACGCAACCAGTTTTCCGTCTCGCATGATGACCACATCATCGGTGGCATGCAGTACTTCTTCAAG
>CAIYHK010000161.1 GCA_903925985.1 uncultured Actinomycetes bacterium | reverse complement strand
CTATCAGCCTGAACTTCATGGGTTGTTACCCAACGATCAACGCTATGGTCACCGCAATAACGGCAATCACTCCAGCAACTACGGCTATCTTGCCCACTGCAAAACGACGCTTTTTCTCCGCTGATTCAGTTGCTGAATCCTCTGAAATAGAACCCTGCAGTACTTCGTCCACGTTGCTCATCGGCTCAGTCACCAGCATTCCACCAGCTGGAGTCGCATCGTAAATGATCACATCAATAACGATCACCGTGGTGTTGTCGCGCCCACCATGGTCATTGGCAAGAGTGACAAGATCCTCTGCAGCCATCTGTGGCGTTTCATGGCTGTAGAGCACGGTGTCTATCTCTTCATCATCTGCTTCATCCACGAGTCCATCGCTGCAGAGAACAAACCGATCACCGTGTTGCACCTCAATCACAGATATGTCAACTTCGACATCGGATTCGATCCCCAATGCACGAGTGACAATGTTGCGCCTCGGGTGCACACGGGCCTCAGCAATACTGATGAAACCTTCATTAACAAGCGCTTGTACGTATGAGTGATCAAGTGTCACACGTAATAGTTCATTGTTGCGTTTCAGATAAGTGCGTGAGTCGCCAACATTTGCAATGGCAAGTTCAAAACGCTGCCCAGACTCAGACTCATCATTGTTCAACCGCGCAATTGCAGTGATTGTGGTGCCCATGCCGCGTTGATCTGCATATGTGGTTGATGCCGTGTAGATCGCGGCATTTGCACTGCGAATCAGGAGCTCAAGTTCCGAGGGCGACTTAATACCCTGGCCCGCTCCAGCACTTAGAGAGGCAACTGCCATCGCACTGGCTACTTCACCAGCGTTGTGTCCACCCATGCCATCGGCAACTACAAACAGATTGGGACACGCCATGAAAGCATCTTCATTGCCCTGGCGAACACGGCCTTGGTGAGTGGTGGCTCCCCACCGCAATTCCATCCGCCGTGTCATTGCAGCTCCACAACGGTGTGTCCCGCTTGCACACGATCACCGCGCCGCAATTCACGAGTACCGCTGACCCGCTGCCCATTAACAAAAGTGCCGTTCGTGCTGTTGAGATCTTCGACCCAAATTGAATCCCCAGATGGATAAAGACGCGTGTTCACCGTGGAGAGGAATGAGTCTTCTGGAAAGGAAAGAGCACATTCTGGACCGCGCCCAACAACAAGTTCTGCGGCAATAAAGAATCGCTCACCACGGCGTTCCTTGGGTTCCAGCACAACCATTTTCGCCATCTTGCGTTCTGCACGCCCAGCCCGACGGTTGGTTTTGGGTTGCGCTGCTGTTGGTGCGATCCCCACTGCTGGTCGTGGTGTGCGAACTTGACTCCAAACAGCCCAAAGGACGCGTCCAAAGAAAATGTAAATCAACGCGAGCAACGCGAACTTGAGAACGGTGAGTAACTGATCGGTCATATTGCGAGACCCAATTGTCTCACGCGATTTCTACACGCACCTGCTCAGGGCCAATTTCAATTGCATCACCGTTGGCAAGCACTCGTGACGCAGTGATTTTGACTCCATTGACTTTTGTACCGTTTGTGCTCCCAAGGTCGGTGATCGTGGCCCCTTCAGGCATGATGCGAACCTCTGCATGTTTGCGGCTGACGTTTGAATCTTGAATCACTAGATCGCACTCAGTCTGACGACCGATCACCACAGCTTTTTCAGAAAGGCGAATCTTCTCACCAGAACCACGAACCAGATAGGAAACCGATGGTGTGACCGCGCTGGAGGTAACTACTGGATCGCGTTCCTCGGTCCAAGCCGAATCACCAGGTGCTGACTTATCGGTTTGGGTTTCGACGGCAAAACGCCCCGGTTTTTGGGACTCGTCGTCCATAAAAGCGATCTTGACCTCGGCCGGGAGGTGGTAACCCTCATCCTTGGCGTAGTGCTTTACGGCCTCGGCGAGTTCAGCGATGAGTGCTGGCTCAACCTCGGCAAAACCCTCGCGGTCAGAGGGGTGAAGCTTGATGGTGAAGACATTCGGGACCAAGCGGCGACCTTTCAGGTCCACCTCGCGATTGTGATCCATCTCGCTCAGCAAGCGGCGACCCAATTCAATGGGGCGCACCCGGAGCCGTGACTTGCGGTTAAACACGCCTTCAACCGTACGCCCTGGGAGTTCTTCAATTGAGTGCAATGCCATATATAAGGTGAATCTTCCGCTAGCCGAACTATCAGACCAACGGTATTCGTGGGATTTCCATGCCCTTCGGTGCCGCTGTAGCGTTTAGTCCTCACTCGCGCGAGTGGCGAAATGGCAGACGCGCTGGCTTCAGGTGCCAGTGTTCGCAAGGACGTGGGGGTTCAAGTCCCCCCTCGCGCACTGGCTTCTAGTTGCCCCAGTGGT
>CAIYHK010000160.1 GCA_903925985.1 uncultured Actinomycetes bacterium | reverse complement strand
GGTCCCCAAACTTGAGCTTCAGCTGCAAGGTTGTCCACCTGATTCCAATCAGCAAGGTCACATACCCAAGACCTATGACCCGATCTATGTTTCTCACATTCAGCAAGCACAGCCGAGAGCCTCTGTGTATCTCGCCCAACAAGACCCAAAATCGCACCTTCAGATGCGAGACGAACAGCAAGTTTTGCACCAATTCCTGAGGATGCACCGGTTAGCAGAACACGTGAACCACGCGCTACGAAAGGGACAGATTGCACCACATCAACTCCGTTGCTTGAGTATTTTTCAATACAGTAACAGATCAAAAACCACCCAGAATTCGTCGTCTATGTGATGGTCATCCTTGTGCCTTGGTCATGAGCGCCGGATGAATCTTGAGTTGACGACGGTAGACGAGACCCGTGGTGGTCACGATCAACAGACCGATGGCAACAACCAAGATCCCCTGCAAAACCTCGTTGTCAACATTCTTGAAGACGAATACCGAGATGCCGATAGTTATCGTCAATCCACCGGCAATCAGGAGTTCAATCCACATATTCAATGCGCCAAGCGCAAAGAGTGCCGCGCCAATTGCAAGGGTCACTGCTAGCCCACCAACCGAACCACGCTCACCAACCCACTGTGGTGCTGTCATCAAAAGTGTGTAGGCCCCAACGGCACGAAATGCGAGAGGCCACTGCAGATCGAGTGTTCCGATTGACACCAGTACTGCAGCAGCGAACATGATCGGTAGTGCTCCTGGCGGGCCATCCCAATTCAACAACGCTGATGCACTGCCCCCAGTGACTAGTAGAGATGGAATCATCACAGCGGTTGCAGAAAACTGAGTTGTTCTGAGCCTGATGACTCCCCATATTGCTGAAGCTGATGCTGGAATGATGACTGCGACCTCTCCAGAAAGGTCAACCTGCTCTCTCAACAGCACTCCAGTGGCAATGGCACACGAAAGTACTGCCAGTAATTCGGTGACTTCGCCAAGACGCGCAACCCAACCTTGCACGCGTTGCAGACGCCAAGCAACGGCGGCAAAAACCAATGCCGCCAAATACAGTGCAGCAATCACGGCCATTGTTGACGCATCGCTGAAGATCACTACGACTAGACGAACCACTCCAACGGTCACAATCAAAGCCGCGAGATAGTAAAGAAGTTCCCGTACATCGAAAGAGAAACGTGGTGCTTTGAGGATTCGTTTGGAGTCTTCGGGTGCGAGGCGATTTCCAGACACCAATTCTTCAAGAACTTCAGGCAAAGATGAACGACGCATAAACAATGCTTATCACCCACTTGTGACCCACATCTCTACCTCATTTGTGTATATGGTGAACAAGTGCCGAGGTATTTCGAGTTTCGAACGGGTCGAATGCGACCCCATTGGCGTGGTCGACTCCACACTTATGCGGCATTCGCAACTATTCCCCTAGGCATCTGGCTCATCCTCAGTGCCAACGGTGTCACAGACCGAATTGCGGTTGGTCTCTACGCCCTCTCATTACACGGAGTATTTGCGATTTCGTCGTCGTATCACCGCTTGACAAAGACCGAGGATTCACAGGCATTCATGCGCAAGCTAGATCACTCGATGATCTATGTACTGATTGCGGGCACGTACACCCCGATGTGCGTTATCGGTCTTCGCGAAGACAATGGACCTCTATATATGTGGATCGTGTGGTCTGCCAGTGCTATCGGCATCTTGCTCACGGTATTCGGCAAGATGTTCAAAACTGCGATGGGTATGTACATCGCCATTGGTTGGATAGCGGTTTGGATTATTCCCCATATCCATGGTGTGGTCGGTTGGTGGCCAGTGTTGTTGTACTTAGCAGGTGGTGCGGTCTATACAACTGGTGCAATCTTGTTCTTCACAAAGCGTCCTCGCTTGGCGCCAGATCATTTTGGTTTCCATGAGCTTTGGCACGTGCACACCGTCGTGGCTGCAGCACTGCACTTCTGGGCCACAATG
>CAIYHK010000159.1 GCA_903925985.1 uncultured Actinomycetes bacterium | reverse complement strand
GCCTCAAAGAAAGCCATCAACGCGCTTGCGCCGAGTGCACGAGCTGCAAGCTCAGTCATTGTTACTGGTCACTCCGGCAACATGTCAGGCGAGAATTCAGACCTAGTAGTTCTCTCTCAGAAGCGAGCAAACTCTGTTCGATCACTTCTCCGTGGTCGTGGCGTGAATCAAACCATTGCTATTTGGAGTTTTGGGGCATCAGCACCGGTCACGAACTCAAAATCAAATGCGAAGCAAAACCTGAACCGTCGGGCTGAGATTTACCTGATTCCTTAAACGCGTTCGCGCGCTGCAGAGAAAATCATCACGCCGTCGTCAATGGGCGACTCACGGAACATCTTCTTGTCGCGCTTGTAGTTCTGCGGGTTAATCCAGGGTTCTTTGTCCCCTTGACGTGGGAACTGATGCATGACGCGCTCCATATACCCTGCAGAGAAATTGTCAATCCAGGGGCGTTCAGGCATGTTGGAATCGGATTCACGCAAGGTGGGCGTGCAGATTGAAGTACGTGTCTTTCTCATGTGGTTAATGAGGCGGCAGACATATTCACACGTGAGGTCGGCTCGCAAGGTCCATGAAGCATTGATGTACCCGAAACTTGATGCCAGGTTAGGAACACCAGAGTATGCGCACCCCTTGTAAGACCAGGTACGAGAAAAATCGATGGCTTCTCCGTCAACAGAGAAACTCATCTCGCCCAATGTGACGAGGTTGAGACCCGTAGCAGTGACGATGACATCGCAGTCGATTCGACCGCCAGAGACAAGCTGAATGCCCGTTGCATCAATTCGTTCAATGTGATCGGTCACGACTGACGAACTTCCCTCTTTGATGGATGTGAACAAGTCGCCATTTGGTACAAGGCACAGGCGCTGGTCCCAGGGGTTGTAGGAAGGTGTGAAGTGGGTCTCTATGTCGTAGTCCTCACCTAACGCGTCACGCACACCCTTCAGCAGAGCGTCTTTCACTTGCTCTGGCTTTGTGCGAGTTCTCTTGTAGACGAATTGCTGCATGGTGGTGTTCTTCCAGCGCGTAATGCCATAGGCCCACGACTGAGGCAAGAACTTGCGCAACCTAATTGCAACACTGTCGCTGTCGGGTCGCGCCACTACATATGTGGGAGAACGCTGCAACATAGTGACATGAGCAGCCGTTGCCGCCATTGCTGGCACCAAAGTCATGGCAGTTGCGCCCGAGCCAATAACGACTACCCGCTTACCTGCGTAGTCCAATGACTCTGGCCATTTCTGTGGATGAACCACGGTTCCCGTAAACGATTCAATACCGGGGAACTCTGGCGTGTACCCACTCTTGTAGGAGTAGTAGCCCGAACACATGTAGAGAAAATTGCATGAATACGTCAGTTGCTCGCCAGTTTTTGCATTCGACGCAGTAAGGGTCCACTTCGCATCATCGGTTGACCACGATGCACTTGTCACCAAGGTGTTGAATCGAATCTTGTCACGCAGCCCAAACTGATCAACGGTTTCGTTCAGGTACGAAAGAATTGAAGG
>CAIYHK010000158.1 GCA_903925985.1 uncultured Actinomycetes bacterium | reverse complement strand
GTCACTGCCGTGGGCGGCTTCGCGCGGCACGAGCAGAAAATGCCGCCCGACGTGATGCCCGACGTGAGCGACGCGCATCACGTTTGACTTCCATTGCCGGCGCTAATGCTGCCTGCCCCCAGACTTTGATAAAGCGTTGCACGGCAGTAACAACTGTCAACACAAGCATTATCCACATCACAGGCACGAGGATTCCATCGAAAAGCAATCCGATGCACAAAAGAATTATGCGCTCAGCCCGCTCCATCAATCCGCCCTTCGCTGACAGACCAAGTGATTCTGCTTTGGCGCGTTCGTAGGAGATCAAAGAGGACACGGCCATGACTGCAAAAGGCAAAAGTGCCATGTGTTCTGATTCGGTTGATGCGAAATACCAAGCCACACCGCCAAAGAGGACCGCATCAGTGACACGGTCCATCACGGAATCAAAAAACGCACCACGCTGGCTCGCCACACCTGATGCCTTGGCAAGCGCACCATCAAGCAGATCCGGTAACGCTGCAAGCACCACCAGCAAAAGACCCAATTGGAGTTTGCCGGCACCAATTGCGAATGCTGCTCCGACGGCAACGAGCAAACCAATGACGGTGAGGTGGTCAGGTGAAAGACCGGTACGGCGCAGTGCTACACCAAGCGGCTTAACTGCCTTCTCTACTGGCGCGCGAAATTGGCCGTCAAACATTGCCTAGAGGCTAGTCCGCTACCTCTGCCCACTCAGGTGCATCCTTATCTGGGTTTGATTCCACAAGGCGTTCAACGATGCTGCCATCGACAGCATCAACCAACACGAGTGCGCGTTGCAACGGTGGCTGTTCACTTGAGTAGCAAAGAACTCGCCAAGTTGGTCGGCTACGTAAACCACGCCAAACCTGTTGTGCTGATGCATGCCCAACTGCAAAACCAACTTCTTGGGTGGCATTACGCAGGGCGATTTTTTCATCCACCTTCATTCGCCAGCCAGAACTAATGCTGAACATTCCAAAGGCAGCCACCAAGATTCCTCCAACCAAGAGGCCACGATTGACCAGCACCGCATCGGAGTCGCGTTTGGCGATCCAAATTGCGATCATCATCAATCCAATTGCCGCATACATGTATCCAGGAATCCGACGCCGACTGTTGTCGGGGAATTTGTAGGGCCCTACAAATGCTGATGCATCAAGATCCGCTGGAAGCGTGTCACGAATTTCATTCGCGTTAGTGGTCTCATCGTTTTCATTCATGGTTCACCTAACAATCTTCACTTCCTGTCTACAGGCCAACTGCCGCGAATGCGATCTGCCGTATCCGAAAGCGCCAGAGGCAGGGTCCTCGTATTCGCCACACTGGTCATGAAGTTGGAATCACCTAGCCAGCGCGGAACGATATGCACATGAAGGTGCTGCGGGATGCTTCCTCCTGCCGCCTTACCAAGGTTCACGCCGACATTGATTCCTTCGGGTCGAAATGCCGTGCGTACCGCCGTAACTGCGTCACGGACAACAATCCAGAGCTCAGTCTGCTCTTCCGGATTTAGGTTCTCTAGATCAGGGATCTCTCGCTTTGGCAACACGAGTACATGGCCTGGGGAATAGGGAAAAGCATTCATGATCGCAAAGACATGTTCACCCTGAAACACGATGTTTGTTTCAGAATCGGAAAGCCCACTCTCACGAATTTGTGTGAACACCGAGCGTGAATCATTTGGGTCGTGTGATCCTTCGCGACCGCTACTCACCACGTAGGTGGATCGCCATCCATTCCACAGGCGATCAAGTTTGTCGCTCATTGAGCGAGTCCGGGTATTGCCGCTTCTGCTACGTCGGCACGCAAGGTGTTCACAAAATCCTTCAAAGCCACATCGCGTTGCACGTCACCACCACGCGGATTAACACCCACGGTGCCGTTTGCTAGGTCATCGTCGCCGACTACCAACACATACGGAACTTTTTCCACTTTCGCATTACGGATACGTTTGCCGAGTTGGTCATCAGCAATCACTGCTTCTGCCCTGAATCCCTGTGCGCTCAAGTGTTGAACAATCGACGCCGCGTATTCCTCATGTGCTTGGGCAACTGCGAGAACCTTCACCTGCACTGGAGCCAACCAAGCTGGAAAGGCGCCGGCAAAGTGCTCAACCAGCACTCCAAAGAACCGCTCCACTGAGCCAAACAAAGCGCGATGCACCATGATCGGCCGATGGCGGGCATTGTCTGACCCAACGTATTCAAGCTCAAAGCGATCAGGAAGATTGAAGTCGCACTGGATGGTGCTCAATTGCCATTTGCGGCCGATCGCATCGCGAACGTCAATGTCAATCTTTGGCCCATAGAACGCTGCGTCACCTTCCTTGATCTTGTACTCAAGGCCATAGGTGTCCAAGGCACCACGCAACGCTTCGGTAGCTTTTTCCCAAATTGAATCCGAACCCACGTATTTGTTCGGGTCCTTGGTGCTCAAGTTCGCAGTGAACTCGTTAAAGCCAAATGCGCGCAGAACACTCATGATGAAGTCCAACAACGAGATGATTTCAGCTTGCAATTGGTCTTCCGTGCAATAGATGTGGCTGTCATCCTGCGTGAAACCACGAATTCGCATAAGACCATGGAGGGTGCCGGCTCGCTCGTAGCGGTAAACGGTTCCGAGTTCAAAGAGGCGCAACGGAAGTTCGCGATAGCTGCGTTGCCGGCTACGGAAGATCAGACAATGCATTGGGCAATTCATCGGCTTTGGGTAATAGACACCGTTGTCCATTTCCATCGGCGGATACATACCGTCTTTGTAAAAGTCAAGATGGCCTGAAGTGGCAAATAGATTCGCGTTTGCTAAGTGCGGCGTATAGACAAACTGATATTCGCGCTCGTGGCGCGCACGCGAGTAGTCCTCCATCAACTTTCGAACAATTGCACCCTTTGGATGCCATACAGCCAGCCCACCACCGAGTTCGCTCGGAAACGAAAGCAGGTCGAGTTCGGTTGCGAGTCGGCGGTGGTCGCGTTTTTCCGCTTCAGCTAGCCGCGTCAGATGCTCTTCGAGAGCGGCCTTAGATTCCCATGCGGTGCCATAGATACGCTGCAGCATCGGGCCCTTCTCGCTCCCCCGCCAGTACGCTCCAGCAACCTTTTGCAGAGCAAAGTGACCGAGCCTGCCAGTTGATGGAACATGAGGCCCGCGGCACAGGTCGACAAATGTGTCCGTGTTTCGATACACACTTATCGCCTCACCACTACCCACTTCACCAGCATCCGCCCCATCAGCTCCACCACCAGTTACACGTTGAATGATCTCGCACTTGTAAGGCTGATCGG
>CAIYHK010000157.1 GCA_903925985.1 uncultured Actinomycetes bacterium | reverse complement strand
GAACGACTTCATCACTGGCTTTTTATCAAGTGAAGTTGATGGTGAAAAGCTCACTCCAGAAGACGTGATTGATATCTGCTATCTGTTCTTTCTTGCTGGACTTGACACCGTTACCGCATCGCTTGACTGCATGATCTCCTATCTCGCCCGAAATCCAGAGAAGCGTCAGCAGATTGTTGATGACCCTTCGTTGATTCCAGGTGCGGTTGAAGAAATGCTGCGCTGGGAATCACCTGTACAAGGTGTAGCTCGCATCGCAATTCAAGACACCGTGTTGAACGGCTGCCCGATTTCTAAAGGCATGATGGTTTCGCCGCTGCTTGGATCTGCCAACAACGACGAAGCGTTCTGGGATCGCCCCGACGACATTGACTTCGCTCGCCCGCAGAATAAGCACCTCGCTTTCGGTGGCGGTGTTCACCGTTGTCTTGGTTCGCACCTTGCACGCCTTGAGCTGCGTATCGGTCTCGAGGAGTGGCACAAGCGTGTGCCGAACTATCGCATTGCTGACGGCGTTGAGTTGATGTACTCGAACGGTCTGCGCGCGATCGACAACCTCGAACTCGTCTGGGACTGAACTAGTCCTCTGAATGGTCCGCCGCGCGGGCCTGCAATTCAGCTACCACCGACTGGTCAGCCAGTGTGGTGGTGTCACCAAGATTGCGTCCTTCAGCCACGTCTCTGAGAAGTCGGCGCATGATTTTGCCACTGCGAGTTTTGGGTAAATCGGGCGTGAAATAGACAGCCTTGGGTTTGGCGATAGCACCAATTTCTTTGGCCACGTGATTGCGTAGATCGGTCTCATCAACTGTTGCCCCACCACGCAGAGTTACATACGCGATGATCGCTTGGCCGGTCTGATCATCCTTGGCGCCGACAACTGCTGCTTCAGCAACCGATGGGTGCGAAACGAGAGCACTCTCTACTTCAGTGGTGGAGATGCGGTGACCCGATACGTTCATCACATCATCGACACGACCAAGAAGCCAGAGATATCCATCGGCATCGAGCTTCGCGCCATCACCAGCGAAGTACTTACCTTCGTAAGTTGACCAATAGGTGTCTTTGTAGCGTTGCGGATCTCCCCAGATCCCGCGCAACATTCCCGGCCACGGATGTGTCAGCGTTAGATAACCGCCACCGTGGTTAATCGGCTCACCAGCATCGTTCACCACTTCGGCGTGCACGCCCGGAATCGGGAATGTGGCCGAACCGGGTTTTGTGGTCGTTGCACCGGGCAGCGGGCTGATCATGATGCCACCGGTTTCGGTCTGCCACCAGGTGTCCACGATCGGGCAACGTCCACCACCGATGTTCTCTTGGTACCAGATCCACGCTTCTGGATTTATCGGCTCACCGACTGAACCAAGCAAACGCAACGATGACAAATCATGTTTTGCCGGCTCTTCAATACCCCACTTCATATAGGTACGAATTGCTGTGGGTGCCGTGTAGAAAATCGAGACCTTGTACTTCTCAACGATGCTCCAAATGCGGTCATTGGCGGGATAGTTAGGAACACCCTCGTACATCACCTGGGTCGCACCATTAGCCAGTGGACCGTAGACGATGTAACTGTGACCGGTCACCCAGCCAACATCAGCAGTGCACCAATACACATCTTTTTCTGGATGAAGATCAAACACATATTTATGTGTGTAGGTCACGTGCGTGAGGTAGCCACCGGTTGTGTGCATGATGCCTTTGGGCTTGCCGGTGGTACCAGATGTGTAAAGCAAAAAGAGCAACTGCTCGGAATCCATGGGTTCTGCTGGGCAGTCATTTGAAGAAACTGACATCAGGTCGTGATACCAGTGATCACGGCCCGGGGTCATTGACACCTCGTTACCGCCACGCTTCACCACAACGACGTGTTCAATCGAGGTCGTATTGGCGACCGCTTCGTCTGCTTGAGGCTTTAATGGAAATACTTCACCGCGTCGGTAGCCGCCGTCTGCAGTGATGAGCACCTTCGCCGATGCATCATTGATGCGATCAGCAAGTGCCTGTGCTGAAAAGCCACCGAACACTACGGAGTGTGCCGCTCCGATACGAGCGCACGCGAGCATTGCGACTGCTGCTTCGGGAATCATTGGCAAATAGATGTTCACCCGATCGCCGCGTTCGACGCCGAGAGACTTCAAGGCATTGGCAAATTTGCAGACTTCGTCCAGCAGCTCTGCATATGTGAGAACTCGTGTGTCGCCGGGCTCGCCTTCCCAGAGAATCGCTTTGCGGTCGCCGCGGCCAGCCAGAACGTGGCGATCCAGACAGTTGTAGGCAACATTCAGCTTGCCGCCAACAAACCACTTGGCAAACGGGAGATTCCACTCACAGATGGTGTCCCAAGGTGTATCCCACGAAACAAGTTCAGCTGCCTGACGTGCCCAAAATGATTCGTAGTCCTCGTTGGCCTCGTCATAGAGAAACGTGCCTGCCACAAGAGTGTTCTTCACAAAATCTTTCGGCGGTGGGAACTTTCGATTCTCCGCCATCAGATCATCAATGTCACGACTTGAGTCAGTTGCCACTTGAACCCCCTCTAAAGCGCAAGGCTAATCAACCCCATTCAATGACACTGAACCCACCGAGCCCTGCAGGGTCGCACAGTGCCGCCGCCTCACTGGAGCGGGAACGCATAAGCATTGCCCGCAGATCAGGATTCGATGCTTTGGTTGCCCAGTACGCATCACCTTCTGCAACAAGCTCATCAATACCCCATAGCTGGAGGAATTGGCTTTGCATGCGAACCGACAACGGTGGTGCCACCAATGCCAATTGGTCAATCATCACATCAACTGTGATGTCCTGTTGACCAACGTCGCTTAGGTAGTGCGAACCGCGTTCATGACCCCGATAGGTACGGAGCCAGTCGCGCCATTTGAGAGCAACTACACCCCAAGTGCGCTCGCGAGCATAATCAAATACCACCACCCGCGCTTTTGGTGAAGCGGCGAGAACTCCACGCAACCAGTCTCCGGCTGCGCGTTGAATCGGCAGTCGTGCACCGAGATCTGCTGGTGGGAACTGATTAACCAAAGCTGAATCTTCATCCCGCGGTAAACGCAACACTTCGTTGAACTTGCCGTCTCTGGCTCTAGTAACCCACGCTTCGCGCCAGCCATTGTCGTAAACAAACATTCGAAACGGCAGGTTGTCCAAGAGCTCATTGGCGATCACCACATTCGCCTGGACGTCAACAGGTGGTGAAGCGTGCGCTACAACATCATCTGGATGAAGAGCACGCTGACGATCCGAGATTTCAACCGTGTGATAGCGGAGCGCAGATGCACAATCTGGATTGGCTGCGAACACACCCCGAGCGAGAGTGCCTGGGCCCGCGCCGTGTTCAATCACTACGAATGAGTCGGGTCTCCCCTGCTCTCGCCATTGCGCATCCAAAAACCTGGAGAGAACATGACCAAAGAGTGGGCCAACTTCGGGTGAGGTCAAGAAGTCACTGCGCCGTCCTGCGCCATGATCTACTAATTCACTCGCTGTATAGAACCCACCGGGCCCGTAAAGAGCCAGTGACATAAACACATCGAAAGGAATCGCGTCATCACCGATGACGCTGGCGATGTGATCAGCCGCCGAAAGCACCGGTGAGGCTGGCGAGATCGCCAAAGTGGGTTACAAGCCCAGGCAGAATGCCAACAAGCAATGTGCCGATCGTGGTGATGCCAAGCGCAAGCACCAATGGTGAAGGCGTATTGATTGGGCTTTCATCTCCATCAGGTGCTGGGCGCATCCACATTTCACGCAATACGCCGCCGTAGTAACCAAATGCAACAACAGAGTTCACTGCACCAATCACTGCAAGTGTGTATGCCCATCCACCACCAGCACTTAGCAACGACTGGAATGCGGCGAACTTACCGAACCATCCACCAAAGGGTGGGATGCCTGCAAGCGATGCCATGAAGATGGTCATCAAAGCAGCGAGACCCGGCGCGTAGGAGAAGAGCCCGCCAAACGACGCGATCTCACCCGAACGGGTCTTGCGACTCACCGCCAGAATGATTCCGAACACACCAAGGTTCGTAACCGCATAAGCGATCAGATACACGACCACGGCTCGCAACACACTTTGGGCGGAGTCATTTGTGCCCGCCACTGCGAGAGGCATCAAGATGAAACCACCTTGGCTGATTGACGAATATGCAAGCATTCGAACGATGTTGGTCTGCTTGAGTGCAATCACATTGCCAACAGTCATGGTGAGAGCTGCAAGCACCCAGATCATTGGCTGCCAGACATCTGAAGCCAACGGGAAAGCAATGTAGATAAGCGTTACCAAAGCTACGAATCCTGCCGCCTTTGAGGCAACAGACAAGAAGGCAGTTACTGGTGTTGGTGCACCTTCATAAGTATCAGGCGCCCATGTGTGGAATGGCACGGCCGAGACCTTGAATGCAAAGCCGATCACAATAAACACGATTCCGAGCACCCGCACACTGGTCATTCTCGAGTCATCAAGTGATGCGCCGATGTCTACCAACAACGTGCTTCCGGTTGCGCCATAGACCAGTGACATTCCATAGAGCATTACGGCCGAAGCAAAAACACCGAGAAGGAAGTACTTTGCACCCGCTTCGTTGCTACGTGAATCACGCTTTCGCCAAGCGGCGAGCATGTAAGCCGGGATTGATAGGAACTCCAACGCCACGAAGATTGAAACGAGATCGCGGCTCGAGGCCATCATGACCATGCCGAGCACACTGGAAAGCATCATGACCCAGTACTCACCGCGGTAGTAATCGCCTTCTTCCACATATGTGGTGGACAACAGCACAACCACATAGCCGACAAGGATGAAGAGACCTTTGAGAACCAAACTGAAGTCATCAACTACAAAGCGGCCATCAAACATTGAACGCGCGCCTGAATCACTCAACGCGAGCGTTACAACTGGGACAAATGCTCCGAGGAAAGAAAAGCTGGCGAGCGAAGAAAGCAACCACTTGCCTCGCTCTTCAAGGAAGAGATCGACAAGCAAGACCACCACAAGACCCACCGCAAGAATGATCTCGGGCAGGAGTGCGTGGTAATCAATGGTCGGCGCCTTCCATGGCGCAACAGCGGCCAGCGTTGCAATCACGAATCAGCCCCCGAATGCCTTCAGGGTTACTGCAACTGCGGGGTCAAGAACCTTGAACATGAGGTTTGGCACAACACCAAAGACCACGATTGCAATCAGTAGCGGTGTCCAGGCGATCCATTCGAACATGTTCACGTCATGAATGTCCGAGTGCTCATCACCGTGATCACCGTGGCCACCATGACCAGAGAATTCAGCCTTTGGCTCACCGAACGCCGTGCGCTGGAATAACCACAGCAAGTATGCAGCAGCGAGAACAGTGCCGAGTGCAGCGATGATCATGAATGTACGGAATGTCTCAACTGGCAAACCATCGGCAGGGTTATAAGCCGAAAGGATGGCTGGGAACTCGCCCCAGAATCCCGCGAGCCCAGGCAGACCAAGTGACGCCATTGAACAAAAACCGAGGATCCAACCGAGCTTTGGCATCTGCTTCAACATTCCACCGAGGCGTGCAATCTCGAGCGTGTGGTAACGCTCCTTCACACTGCCTGCGATGAAGAACAACATGCCGGTGATCAAACCGTGTGCCACCATGCCAAAGAGTGCCGCATTCAAACCAAAGGTTGTGAGTGTCGAGATACCAAGCATCACGAATCCCATGTGCGCCACTGAGGAGAATGCGATCAACCGCTTCATGTCGGTTTGTGCGAGACAGCCAAAGGCGCCATAGATGATGCCAATTACGGCGAGCAGACCAATGTATGGAGCCCACTCGATTGCTGCGTCGGGAAGTGTAGGAATCGCGATTCGAATGAAGCCATACGTTCCGAGTTTCAGCAAGATTGCAGCCAAGATCACAGAGCCCTGCGTGGGGGCTTGAGTGTGGGCATCTGGCAACCAAGTGTGGAACGGGAACATCGGTACCTTCACCGCGAATCCGATGAACATTCCGGCGAAGATCCAAATCTGGGTGTTCTTAGCGATTGCGCCGCCATTTTCCACGAGGTAAGGAATCGAGAATGACTCCGCACCGGTCTTGAAGAACAATGCGAGGAATGCAACCAGCATCAATGCTGAACCGAACATCGTGTACAAGAAGAACTTGAGCGATGCGTATTGGCGATTCTCTCCACCCCAAACACCGATCATGAAGTACATCGGTAGCAACACCAGTTCGAAGAACACGAAGAAGAGGATCAGGTCCTGTGCGATGAACGTGCCCGCCATGCCGGTCTGCAAAACGAGCATCAGGATCATGAATGCTTTGGGATTACCAGGATTTGGAATGTGGTTCCACGAATAGATGATCACCAGGAGCGTGATCACCATCGACAAGAAGTACATCGGCAAGCTGATGCCGTCCAGGCCAATCAAGTACGAGGACTTGATTACTGGAATCCACTCGTGATCAGCAACGAACTGCATTTTGTCTGCATTGTCGTAGTTGAACTGCATGAGAGTGAAGATGCCCACACCCAGCGTTGCCAACGCAGTGACCAGGGCAACCAACTTATGAAGTTGCTCCTCGGCCTTGGGAATGAACAACATCACCAGCACACCGGCAAGCGGCAGGAAGGTGCCCACACTTAGCACCCAGTTCTGGTCGCGGAAGACGTCCATCTACTTAGCTCCTCAGGTATTGATAATGATGAGTACAAGAGCGCCAATGGCGGCTGCACCGAACAGCAGCGCTCCGTACTGGTTGACTTTGCCTGACTGCACCGGACGCAATGCGGAACCCGCACCACGAGCCGCTGCCCCCGAACCGTTGACGGTTGTGTCAATCACTCGTTGATCCACATTGCGGTAGACCCAACCCGCAGATTTGCGAGTGATGACGCCCGCACCGTTGACGATGCCGTCGAGAATGTTTTGGTTCACCCAGTAAGCACCGCGCGCGATCGGGCCTGCGATCCCACGCACGATGACCTTTTCATATAGGTGGTCCAGGTAGTACTTGTTCCACAAGAAGAGATAGCCGGCACCCAACAGCTTGTTTCGCGCGGTGAGACCGACCAGTTTGGCGTTCTTGCGTGTGTACAACTGCACACAGATGAGCCAAGAAATCACCATGCCCGCCGCAACTATCAAAAGAGAAAGCATCGCTTTGCTCCACTTGAACTTCGCGTGGTTCAGGCTTGGCGCGTAACAGGTGCCTTCTTCGGGCGTTTCGGTTCCACAGACTGAGCCGTGGCCCTCACCGTGCTCGCTCTCGGCAACGGGACGCACTGGAGCAATTGCATGCCCTGGGCCGCTGGCCATCGAGCCAGATTCAAGAACTACTTCTGATCGGGGCTCAACCCAGGTTTTGAAGCGTTCCCACTTTTCGCCAAATGGAAGAGCGTTCAAGAAGCCTGAGCTGAAAGCGAGCGTTGCGAGCAAGATCAGCGGCACAGTGATCAGCCAACCGCTCTCACGTGGGCCAGCGTGAGCATCGTGTGAGTCATGGGTGTCGTGCGAGTCATGAGCATCATGCGCATCGTGCGACTCATGTGCGCCGTGTGCATCATGCTCTTCTTCGTGGTGTTCACCAGCTGATGCACCGCGGGCTTCACCAAAGAAGGTGAGGTAAGTGGCACGGGTCATGTATGCAGCGGTCATGAATGCGCCGACCAAGCCAACGATCATGAAGAGGTTGTATCCGTTGTGGCCCACGTTGTCGATGATTTCGTCTTTAGAGAAGAAACCAGAGAATGGGAACACACCACAAAGCGCAAGCGTG
>CAIYHK010000156.1 GCA_903925985.1 uncultured Actinomycetes bacterium | reverse complement strand
TTGCGTGGCCAAGGGGCACGGGTCATCGTTACCGAGATAGATCCCATTAACGCTTTACAGGCCGCGATGGAGGGCTACCAGGTTGATACCACAGAGTCGGTCCTCGGTGAAGCTGACATCTTTGTAACGGCAACCGGCAATGAGGCAATCATCACCGTGGAGCACATGGCAAAGATGAAGCACAATGCAATCGTTTGCAACATCGGCCACTTTGACAACGAGATTGACATGGCCGGTCTCGCAAGAAGTGGCGCCACTCGTGACGAGCTAAAGCCTGGCACCGACCTTTGGACCTTCCCTGATGGGCACGCTGTAATCATTCTGGCCGAGGGTCGACTTGTGAATCTCGGTTGCGCCACCGGCCACCCGAGTTTTGTGATGTCGTGTTCGTTCTCTAATCAGGTAATTGCCCAGATCGAGATGTTCAACAACTTGAAGAACTACGAACTTGGCGTGCACATTCTTCCCAAGCGCTTGGATGAGAAAGTCGCCGCACTTCACCTTGAAGCACTCGGTGTGAAACTCACTCCGCTATCGGACGAGCAAGCCGAATATCTCGGCATTAGCCCGAGCGGTCCGTTCAAGCCCGAGCACTACCGCTACTAAGCAGACCGCCGATAGGGGAATCCAACTTTTGGAATTCCTGATGCTCTGGTGCGTCACGCACTTGCATGCATGCAATTCGTTTTTGCCGCTGGTGAGTATGCCGGTGAATTGAAATCAGATGTGCTGCGACTCAAAAATGGGAACGATCGCAGAATCGCAATCAAGTTGGGTCGGATGCTCGTACCCGTGGTTGCTAATTGGTCGGTTGATTTCATCACTTGGGCACCTACAACGCGTGGGCGTAGGCGAACCCGCGGTTTTGATCATGCGGAGTTGATAGCTCGTGCAGTTGGAAAGGATTTAGGTGTCCGGACGTTGCCGTTATTACGGCGAGAGGATGCAATTGCCCAGCAGGGTCGCAATCGTGCGGAACGCTTGCTCGGGCCAGTGATGGTGGCAAGACCCCGAGTATTTGCAAAATGTGTAGTCGTTGTTGACGATGTGGTCACAACAGGGGCCACTCTCTTTGCATGTGAATCTGCATTGCGGCACGCAGGCGCCAGCGACGTGCTCTTGGTGGCAGTGGCGCGGACCCATTCTTCAATCGTTTGCGACACAAAAGATGAATATTTGCCCAATAAACAAGTAGGAAACGGCCCGCGCAGGGTCCCGAGAGGTGCCCAAAGGTAGGCTTGTCGTTCGCATGTCAATCCTTGATCGTGTCCTCAGAGCCGGTGATGGCAAGAAAGTAAAAGCGCTCACGGCTCTTGTGCCGGAGATCGGTGCTGCCGGCGCGCCCTTGGTTGGACTCTCTGATGATGCGCTGCGAGCGAAGACTCAGGAATTCAGGTCACGGATCGAGCGTGGGGAAGACGTTGATGATCTTTTAGTGGAGGCATTTGCCGTTGTTCGCGAAGCCGCTACTCGGGTATTGGGTCAGCGACACTACGACGTGCAGTTAATGGGTGGTGCCGCCCTGCATTTTGGTTGGGTTGCGGAAATGAAGACCGGCGAAGGCAAAACCCTTGTCTCAACTCTGCCTGCATACCTAAACGGGCTCACAGGCAAAGGTGTTCATCTCGTTACGGTGAACGACTATCTCGCACGCCGTGACGCCGAGTGGATGGGCCGAGTTCACCGCTGGCTTGGCCTCAATGTCGGCCTCGTTGTGCCGGGAATGAAAGAGTCCGCCGCCGAAAAGCGCGCCGAGTACGCGTGTGACATCACATACGGCACGAACAATGAGTTTGGTTTTGACTATCTGCGCGACAACATGGCTGGCTCACTTATTGAAAAGGTTCAGCGTGGACACAACTTTGCGATCGTTGACGAAGTCGACTCGATCCTGATTGACGAAGCTCGTACACCGCTCATCATCTCTGGTCGGTTGGCTGATGCGGCGAAGTTGTACTACCGATTCGCATCCATTGTGCGCTCACTGCAGCGCGACACCGACTACGAGGTGGAAGAAGACAAGCGCACAGTGGTTCCAACCGAAGCTGGCATTGAAAAGGTGGAGCAAGCTCTCGGAATCGAGAACCTCTACGACGCAGTGCAGCAAAACCTCGTGCATCAGCTACAGGCGGCACTGAAAGCCAAGGAGCTCTACAAGCGTGACAAGGACTACATCGTCCAAGGTGGCGATGTAAAGATTGTCGATGAATTCACTGGCCGCATCCTTGAGGGACGGCGTTGGAGCGAAGGTTTGCACCAAGCAGTGGAGGCCAAAGAGGGCGTGAAGATTCGTGAGGAGAATCAAACTCTCGCCACCATCACTTTGCAGAACTACTTCCGCATGTACGACAAATTGGCGGGCATGACCGGCACGGCGCAAACAGAGGCCGCCGAGTTGGTGAATACATACGGTCTGCAGGTTGTACCGATTCCAACGAATCGCCCAACGGTGCGTGTCGACAATGCTGACCTCATCTACAAGGGTGAGGTTCCCAAGTTCAACGCTGTGGTGCAAGACATCGCTGAAAGGCATGAAAAGGGCCAGCCAGTTCTCGTGGGCACGATCAGCGTGGAAAAGAGCGAATACCTATCGCGCCAATTGGACAAGTTGGGGATACCTCACGAAGTCTTGAATGCGAAACAGCATTCACGTGAGGCTCTAATCGTCACCCAAGCCGGTCGCCTAGGTTCTGTCACGGTTGCCACGAACATGGCGGGTCGCGGTGTTGACATTCTTCTTGGTGGAAATCCTGAAGGTCTTGCCCGCCACGCAGTGCTCTCTGAGGGCTTTAGTGCTCTCGCGCTTGAGGATGAGTTTGTGCTTCCATTGCCGCTTGATCAAATGCCTGAGGAGTACCGCACCGAACGCATCGAGGCGAAAAAGCGATACGAACACCATCTTGCGAAGTTCACAGAGCAGTGCAAAGCCGAAGGCGAAGAAGTTCGTGCAGTCGGCGGTCTTTACGTGCTTGGAACAGAGCG
>CAIYHK010000155.1 GCA_903925985.1 uncultured Actinomycetes bacterium | reverse complement strand
TTGTTGAGCCAAGAAACTGTGAGCCCAAGTGTTGATGCTGCAACCGCGATGGCACAGGTTGTCGTAGCCAGTGAAATGGCGATGGCTGACGAGGTATCGAACCAATTGTTTTTGTCCACCGAAGATGGTTCGCTGCCCAGCACCGAAACTATGAATGAATTTGTCGCGTTGATCGCCGAATCGGATCACGTGCAGCTGACCGATGAAATTCCCACCCGTCAAGGCTCGGTCCCGTATCCATTGCCTGATCGCACGGCGGCTGACTTGTCCGGAGTTGCAACGGCTGTCAATCTGCTCAACCTGTCGGTGATCAATGTCGGCTCAATGCTTCCAGTAGATAGCCCGTTGTTGTTGTCGTGGTCGATGAACGCAGCTCGCGCGGTTTCCAATCGGCTCGCATCCGACGAGCGATCGGCCTATGTTTCCGCTGTCTCAACTGAGATTGAGGCCCTCTTAGAAAAGATCGTCATTCCGTCTGAGGCGTCTTTCACCCTCCCCGAGAAAGACGGTGAGATTCGGCTCCAGATTCGCAATGACGCAGAGATCGATCTGTCCGTGCGAGTTCGCTTGGTCAGTACAAAACTTGCCTTCCCAAATGAATCGACCGTGGTGCTACTGCGGGCGGGCTCGACCACTGATGTCGCAATTCCGGTGCGGGCCCGTTCCAATGGGCGTTTTGGCGTCGAACTCCAGGTCACCACCCCCCAAGGAAACACCTTTGTGGCCCCACCGACCACGCTCAGTGCGCGGGTCACCGCATTGGCTGGCATCGGCCAAGTTGTGTCGGTGGTCCTCTTGCTACTGATCCTCACATGGTGGGTAGCCCACATCCGCAGAAACCGACGCACCGCTCTCGAGCAGGGTACGGTTCTTTGACATGGGGATACGTATTGTCACAGACAGCTCATGTGATTTGCCCGCCGATGTGGTGGCCAAACACAACATCACGGTGGTACCGCTAACCATTCGTTTCGGAGAGGAAGAGTTCCAAACGATCAGCCCGAAGGATTTCTGGGCCAAGTGTGCAGCATCACCCACACTTCCAGAAACTGCCGCGCCTTCGCCTGGGCAATTTGAGGCTGCATTCAGACAGCTAAAAGCTGAAGGCGCAACTGGGATCCTCGTAATCAATTTGTCGCGCGCACTCTCAGCAACAATTCAAAGCGCTGATTTGGCTGCGCGCGCAGTTGATGGAGACATCAAGGTTGCGGTTGTTGATTCCAAGACTGTTTCCCTTGGCACCGGATTGATTGTGGTTGACGCAGCTACCAAAGCCGCCGCGGGAGCGTCACTTGAAGAACTCGTGGCTCGAGCCGAGGATCTTGCTGAGCGCACCAAGGTTTTTGGTGTCTTAAACAGCCTCGAAAACCTCAAAAAGGGTGGACGAATCGGCAATGCCAAGGCTCTTCTTGCCTCGGCGCTGGCGATCAAGCCCGTGATTGAGGTTCGCGACGGAAAAGTCGAAGAGGGTGGCCGCCAAAGGACTCGTAGCAAGTCACTTGCATTCTTGAAGGATGTCCTCTCGAAGAACCTCCCTGTTGAGAGTCTTGCGGTATTGCAAGCTGACTGCGATGACGCAGATGCCTTCATTGCATCTCTGCGTGATCTCTACTCAGGTGAAATCGTTGTCGGTGACATCGGCGCTGTAGTTGGTACTCACGCTGGTGAAGGAACCATCGGAATTGCATTCGTAACTCCAAAGTGAGTCCGAAGCGAACACCTTTTCGCTTCACATTGATATCCGTAAACGTAAACGCTTACGCAACTAGCGTCAGAAGACGAAAATGTCTTCCAACGTTGCGCCAAACACGGTCCTTGGGGGCCGTTACAAGCTGCTTCGCACCATCGCCGCAGGCGGTATGGCCGAAGTGTGGTTGGCCGACGACCTTTCGTTGAACCGCAAAGTTGCGGTGAAGTTACTTAAGGCGCAACTGGCACAGGATCCGATTGTTGTTGAGCGCTTTCGTCGCGAAGCAGTAGCTGCTGGTGGACTCAGTCATCCAAACATCGTGCAGGTGTATGACGCAATCGTTGAAGACGGGCGCCAAGCAGTCGTTATGCAATTTGTCGAAGGCATGAGCCTGCGTCAGATGTTGGACGAAAAAAAGAAACTGTCGCCCGAGCTCACCGTTCACATTGGTGCAGCAGTTGCTGCCGCTTTGGATCACGCGCACCAGAATGGTCTCGTCCACCGCGATGTGAAACCCGGGAACATCTTGATCACGCCAGATGGACGCGTGATGCTTGCTGACTTCGGCATCGCCAAAGTGATGGGTGACACCGGCGAGGACTTGACCAACGAACACATCATGATGGGTACAGCGAAATACCTGTCCCCCGAACAAGTTCGTGGTCGCCCATTAGATGGTCGCGCTGACATTTATGCCCTTGGCCTCGTGCTTTATGAGTGTCTCGCGGGCGGTGTGCCGTTTAACCGTGGCAATGACGGAGATACCGCTCTTGCGCGTTTAACCCGTGAACCCACTGACCTCGGGCGCTTGAACCCCACTCTTTCACCGGCACTCGTTGGCGTGATTCACAAGATGCTGAACCGTGATCCTGATCAGCGCCCAGCCACGGGGGCTGATGCGCGCAGCCAGTTGAAGACCGCGGTGACAGGTGTTTATGACCCGACCACGCTGAACGACCGGCGCAACACCCCGCCACGTGGAACAACCCCGCCACGGGGCATGACTCCCCCGCGTGGAGCTACTCCTCCACGTGGGACTACTCCTCCGAGCGGAACCAAATCTGATCGCCGCGACCCAACACCGCGCACCTCCGTGGCGGGTCGCCCAGGTAAGTCAGCACAAACGAGAGTACGACCCGTGCTCGCTTTGATCAGTGTGCTCGTGGTTGCTGCGCTCGCAATGGTGGCGATGCTGTGGAACACAATCCAAGGGGGCAACGACAGTCCACGCATTGTCGAATCGACCACAACCTCGCCGGAAGATCTCGGTCCGCTGAAGACAGTGGCGCTCAACTCTTATGACCCAAATGATGATGGGCTGGAAAATGAAGACATGATCGGGCTGTTAAGTGATGACGATCCAGAGACTTCATGGACAACCGGCTGCTACATGGACAAATACTTTGGTTCCGAAGTCGGAGCGGGTGTGTTGATGACCATGAATCGGCCAGGCATTGGCACCCTCACCCTCAACGTCACGAGCAAGCCATGGATCATCGAGGTCTACACCGCAAGCAACGTAATCCCAACGACATTCGAGGCTTGGGGCGATCACGTGGCGCGCGAGTTCGGTACTGCCACGGGTCCTGCAACCTTCAATGTGACCAGCCCCGCCAAGTACATATTGGTCATGTTCCGCGAAGGCGGGCGAAGTGGCAATTGCAGCAACAAGAACCCGTACCAAGCTTCGCTTGCTTCACTGAAGTT
>CAIYHK010000154.1 GCA_903925985.1 uncultured Actinomycetes bacterium | reverse complement strand
GCGACAAAAGTCGCAGCGTGTCCCAGATGCGTGGCGTCGTAGGGCGTGATCCCGCATGTGTACATCAACACTGTTGGATTTGGTTCAAATGACACCACCGAAGACTTCGCGGTGTCGTAAAGGCGCATCACCATCGTTTTGAAACGCTACTTGCGATCGCGGGGATCACCCTTGATGCCATTCAATTTGGGCGCAACTCGGGTCTTATAGCGAACATTCAACTGCAATAGAACCGCGGTGAAAGCTTCGATTGCAGTTGCATTTGAGAGTTCACCCGAATCAAGTGGGCGGCATCCAGGAATTTTGTTGACCATTTCAATTACGACTTCTGTTGCGGACGGAAAGTCACTGCAGATCAGTACATCGCTGTCAATCGGTGACCCAAGGTGCCCAAGTTCTTTCGCAGGCAAGTGATGGAAAGCGGCCACCAAGCGACAATTTGGCACTGCGGCCTGAACGTGAGCGGCAACACTGCCACGTGGCGGAACCAACGGTTGGAATTCTTTGCCAACACGTACGAGTGCATTAGCCATCGAAATCACAACCTTGCCGTCGAGTTCTTTGGCGAATTCTTGAGCGGTAGTTGCCGCTCCGTCCCATGGGGTTGCAATTACCACGATTTCGCATTTTGCCGCAGCGAGGTTGTCCCCACCTGCGAGGTGATCAGCAATCTCTGGATATTCAGCAACCAGGCCACGGACAACTTCATCAGCGCGTTCAGTGGAACGCGATCCAAGCACCACCGAATATCCAACCGAGGCCAACCGAGCACCAAGTGCGCTCCCAGCAGGGCCCGTACCTCCGAAGATTCCAACTTGCATCCGTTCAAGCCTTACACAAGAGAGCCCTGCGTACCGCCCCCACTCCCACTACCTTCGTAGGCATGGGATTGTTGTCCGGCAAAAACATTGTCGTAACTGGTGTGCTTACCGATGCCTCTCTGGCATTCGGCTTTGCGCAGCTGGCTCAACGCGAAGGAGCCAACATTGTGTTGACAGGTGCTGGCCGTGCCAAGGCACTTACGGATCGCACCACCAAGCGCCTTGATACCCCAGTGCCTGTATTCGAATTTGATGTCACTGTTCCCGAGCATGTTGAGTCTGTACGCAATGAAGTGCAATCAGCACTGGGCCGCGTTGACGGCGTGTTGCATGCAATTGGCTTTGCACCCGAGGTTTGTCTCGGTGATGACTTCATGGCGGCCACATGGAAAGACGTCGCCGTTGCGATGGAAATCTCGGCGTACTCCTTGAAGACCATGGCAGATGCTTTCTTGCCACTCATGACCCAAGGGGGCAGCATCGTTGGTCTTGATTTTGACAACACGGTTGCTTGGCCTGCGTACAACTGGATGGGGGTTGCCAAAGCGGCTCTTGAAGGTGCGAACCGCTACCTAGCCAAGGAACTCGGCCCACGTGGCATACGTTGCAACCTTGTGGCAGCAGGACCCATTAAAACCATGGCCGCAAAATCGATTCCCGGGTTCGCCAAGTTTGAAGACATCTGGGATGAGCGCGCGCCACTTGGTTGGGACGTCAAAAACTCTGAGCCTGTTGCCAAGGCATGTGTGGCCCTGATGTCCGATCTCTTTCCTGCCACAACGGGTGAGATCATCCATGTTGACGGCGGGTTCCACGCCGTCGGCGCCTGATCAGTAATTCCCTACCAGCGATTGCGGTGAATAATCTGCGCTGGGGAACGGCGCTTACGACTCGCACTAACGCCAGGTTGCTGCGTGCCCTGTGTGGAATACCCAACAGCAACAGCACCCAACAATTCAAGATGTGAAGGAATACCAAGCTCGGTCACAAGCACATCGCGGTTATTGAAAACGGCAAATAAAAGTGCGCCCAATCCAGAGTTCTCAAGTGCGAGCAGAAAAGTTCCAAGCGCCATTGATGCATCGATGGTCCAATACGGG
>CAIYHK010000153.1 GCA_903925985.1 uncultured Actinomycetes bacterium | reverse complement strand
CAAACGACGTTTACGTCCTGAAGCCTTGAACACGCCCATTTGAATCGCAACCGAGCCCGCCTCGATCACGTTGATACCGCAGATCAGTGGCAACAGCAGATGTGCATTCGTGGAAACTCCGAGCATGCCGAGGGCTGCGCCAATACCAAGTGCCCCAACATCACCCATGAATACCTTCGCAGGCGCAGCGTTGTACCAGAGGAAGCCACCGCACGCTCCTGCAAATGCCGCCGAAAGAACGGCAAGGTCGAGTGGATTTACGAGGTTATAGAGATCGGGATTTCTAAATGCCCAATAAGAGATAACTGTGAAAGCCAGGAATCCAAAGACACCTGATCCAGCGGCAAGACCGTCCAGGCCATCGGTTACGTTCACAGCATTGGCAGTGCTCCAAACCATGATTGCGGTCCAGATCACCCACACCCACCAGGGCAATTCCCAACCAGGTGAATCTGCTCGCGTGAATGAAAGTGTGCGACTGACTCCTGTTGACATGGTTAGCCATGTGAGACAAATGACTGAAAGGCCGAGTGTTATATAGCCCTTCTTCTTCCACAGAATTCCGCGGTTGTGGGACTTGACCACCTTCATGTAGTCGTCAAGAAAACCCATCACTGCCATGACGAGAATCGTCACCCAGATGATCATCGCTTGATCTGAAAATGCGATTCCGTCACGGAGCATGTGTGCTGCGAGCCATCCGATCAATGCCGCAATGATGATCGCGATGCCACCCATGGTCGGTGTCCCCTGCTTGGACATGTGGTGCTCGGGACCGAGATCTTCCTTGCCAAGAATTGGCTGACCTTTGCCCTTGTTGCGGAAAAAAGTGATCACACCCTTGGTCCCCAACAACGAAAGCACCATCGCAGTGGCTCCAGCAATAAAAACTGCGATCATTTCCCAGCCCCCAGAATTCTGCGTGCGACTGCCGCATCATCGAACTCGGTGACTAGGCCGGCGATCTCCTGCGTTGTCTCGTGGCCCTTGCCAGCGATCACCACTACGTCACCGCGCACGGAGGCAGCAATGGCCTCAGCTATCGCCTCTTCGCGATCCAAAATTTGTGTAACTGGAGCAGCAACCTTCTTCGCCGAGATACCAGTCAAAATCTGATTGATGATCGATGCTGTGTCCTCGCTGCGTGAGTTATCCGCGGTCAGAATCACTCGGTCAGATAGCTGTGATGCAACTGCGCCCATTGGGCCACGCTTGCTTGCATCCCTGTCACCGCCACAGCCAAAAACCACTGTCAGTTTTCCTTGGTTCCCCATTGAAGTGCGAACTGAAGTGAGGACCCGCTCGAGGGCATCAGCAGTATGCGCGTAATCAACCAGAACGACAATCCCTCGGTCGTTTGCAACCGGCTCAAGACGCCCGCGGACAGGCTGCATCGAGCCGAGTCCGTTAGCAATTGCATCAATCCCAATTCCAAGCTCACGAGCTGCAGTGGCGGCACCAAGTGCATTCGCAAGATTGAAAGTTCCTCCCATTGGTAGATGCATTGCAACGCCAGACCATGTGAAT
>CAIYHK010000152.1 GCA_903925985.1 uncultured Actinomycetes bacterium | reverse complement strand
TTCAATGTGCAGCACTGGTGTTTCGACCTCTACATAGTCATGGCGCGCAAGGGTCGAACGGAAGCTCGAGATAATTGCATGGCGAACACGGAAGACATCGCGTGCTTCGGCGTTAACAATCAGATCTGCATAGCGCTGGCGGTAGCGCGTGTCGGTGTCGGTGAGGCCGTGCCATTTGTCAGGCAATGGCCGCACAGCTTTGGCCAACAATTCGAGTCCATCCACCTTGACTGAGAGTTCACCCTTGCGAGTGGTCATCACTGTGCCGGTGACTCCAACCCAATCTCCAAGATCAAGCGAGTCAATGAAGTCAAAAAGCTCATCACCTGTCACAGCTTTGGAGACGAACAACTGAATTTCAGTGTCGCGGTCTCGCATGGTGGCGAATATGAGTTTTCCTTGGATGCGCTTTAACAGAATGCGACCAGCGACTTGGACACGGGTGTCCGTTTCGGTACCCGCTTCAAGACCGCCGAATTCGGAGCGGATCTGGGTCAGCGTGTGTGAACGATCAAACCGGTACGGGTAGGGATTGCCCCCAGCACTGCGCATCGATTCAATCTGTGCGAGTCGTCGTGCTTTTTCGGCACCAAGACCGCTCCCAGAACCCGTTTCGACCGCTTCATTCTCATCATTCATGACCTATGAACGGTAGCCTCAGACTCGGTGTCTAATCGTCTTGTAATCATCGGCGGTGGGCCCGCGGGTAATGCCGCGGCAACCTACGCCGCACGCCGTGGCGTTGAGGTAGTGCTCATTGAGCGCGATGTGATCGGTGGCGCTGCTCATCTCTGGGACTGTGTTCCGTCCAAGTCAATGATTGCAACGGGGGCAGCCATGAGCTTCACCCGATCAATGCAGGAAATGGGGTTGGAGAGCCGATCAGCCGAGGTCGATGTCGAGGCGTTGACCGCACGTGTCGACGGCATCACCGATCGTCTGCAGGGCAACATCACCAATCTGCTGGAGAGCCAGGGTGTGCGACTTATCAAGGGTTCGGCGCGGATGAAAAGTGCGCACGAAGTTGAGGTTCAGAGCGCCTCTGGCAGTGAAGTCATCCACGCAGATTTCGTCTTGGTATCTACAGGCTCCCGCCCGCGCATTCCAGAGTGGGTGCGACCTGATGGCGATCGGATTCTTACGACCCGTGATTGCTACCCGCCGAAGGTTTTTCCAGAGAGCATCACCGTGATTGGTTCGGGAGTCACCGGTGTTGAATTCGCCCACATGTTTGCTTCATTTGGTTCAAAGGTCACGCTCGTCGTCAGCCGCCAGCAGGTCTTGCCGAGCAAGGATCCAGAAGTGGCAGCAGTACTTGAAGAAGATTTCTTGCGTCGTGGTGTGCGCCTTTTGAAAGGTGCGCGTGCCCAATCAATTGAGAATGTTGGCGACAAAGTTGTTGTGAAGTGTGACGATGGACGCCAGGTTGAGACCACTCATGCAGTCTTGGCAATTGGTTCCGTACCAAACACCGAGGGCCTCGGGCTCGAGGAAATCGGTGTTGTGATGAAAGACGGATACATCCAGATCAATCGCCACTGCCAAAGCAACATTGAGCACATCTATGCCGCCGGAGACGTGAGCGGCAAGC
>CAIYHK010000151.1 GCA_903925985.1 uncultured Actinomycetes bacterium | reverse complement strand
GACGTATCAATTTGTTGAGCGCTCTTGCCAAAACGTTCGCCTGAAGCTTCGGCAACACGGTCAGCTGCAAGTTTGATGGACTCTTCGCGGTCGCGTCGCGACTGCTCGGTAAGGGCCGCGAGCGCATCGGATAACGCAGATTGCACCACGTGGTTCACTTGACCAGCAATATCTGCCTGCGGCGCTAAATCGAACGTGGGAATGGCTGGTTTGGCACTTCGACGAGTAACGAGAAAGAGAACACCTGCGCCAATGGCGAGGCCAACAATGAGGGGAAGAATGAAGTCCATCAGGCGATGGTACTGAAGGGGTAGCGCAGGATTTCGCGGTTAGGCGCGTGGATGATGGCAGGCCACGTAGTGGCCATCTGCTGCTAAGCGCAACATTGGTTCTTCGGTTGCGCACAATTCGGTTGCGGCCGGGCAACGCGTGCGGAAGCGGCAACCAGAAGGTGGGTCAAGCGGTGATGGTGGCTCGCCTTCAAGCAAGGTTGCGGAGACTTTTCGCTCTGGGTCGGGAACTGGGACAGAACCCACAAGCGCCGATGTGTAGTGATGCAATGGTCGGGAATACAGCTCGTCTGGGGTAGCGATTTCACAAATTTTCCCTAGGTACATCACCATGATCCGAGTGCTCACTGCTTTCACCACGGCCAAGTCGTGCGAAATGAAAATGAGCGTAAGTCCATACGCATCTTTCATGTCTTGAAGCAGGTTCAAAATTTGGGCTTGAACGCTCACGTCAAGTGCAGACACTGGCTCGTCGCAAATGAGAAGTTTTGGTTCAAGGGCCAATGCGCGAGCGATGCTGATGCGTTGGCATTGGCCACCAGAGAACTCGTATGGACGTCGATCGCGTACTAGCGCAGGGTCAAGACCAACAGAGTTCAACAACTCATCTACTTTTGCCGAACGCTCTGCTTCGTTTCCACGATTCCAAATTTTTAGTGGTTCCTCAACTGCGCGACTTACAGGGAAGCGTGGGTCAAGTGAGCTCACAGGGTCCTGGAAAATCATCTGCATTGCAGGGCGAACGTTGCGCAATTCTTTCTTCTTCAACTTGGTGATATCGGTTCCTTGAAACACGATGGAACCTGAAGTTGGAGCAGGTAGTTGCAAGATAGCTTTTCCGAGAGTGGACTTACCGCAACCGGATTCACCCACGATTGAAAGCGTTTCGCCCTCAACGAGGTCAAGGCTCACATTTGACACAGCCTTAACTATGCGTCCGCCACCAAGGTCGAACTCAACTACTAAGTCTTTGATTTGCAGCAGCGTCTGATCTGCTGGACGAAGGTGTGCCGTGTTGCCGTCGATTGTGGTTGTCAATGTGCGGCTCCAAGCGGGAAGAAGCATCGGTATTGGTGGCCGTCGCTGTCTGTGGTGAGGTCTGGATGCTGTGTGCGGCATTTCTCTTGTGCGTACGGGCAACGCGATGCGAATAGGCAGCCAGGTTCTGGCTTTGTTGGATCGGGCAAGCGGCCCTCAATAACAGGGAGTCGCGATCCGGATGGGGTTGAGAGGCGAGGGATCGACTTCATGAGAGCTTCGGTATAGGGCATACGCATACGGGCGAAGAGATCTTTAGTCGTTGCATACTCAACCACCTCGCCTGCATACATCACCGCAATTTTGTCGGTGTGACCAGCAACGACTCCAAGGTCATGGGTAACCAAAACCATTGACATGTTCAGTTCTTTACGTAGTTCGCTAAGCAGTTGCAAAATTTGTGCTTGCACTGTTACATCGAGCGCTGTAGTTGGCTCATCGGCAAACAATAACTTTGGATTGCAGGCGAGCGCTATCGCAATCATTACGCGCTGACGCATACCGCCAGAGAGCTGTCCAGGGAACTTATTTAGCGCTAGTTCTGGATCGGGAATGCGAACTCGACCAAGAAGTTCAATTGCGCGCTTCCGTGCGTCGGCTTTTGACATTCCAAGGCGAACTGTGAGTCCTTCCATAATTTGCGATCCGACGCGACGCACAGGGTTAAGTGCTGTCATTGGGTCTTGGAAGATCATTGCCATTCCCGTGCCCCAGGTTTCGCGCACCTCTTCGCGGGAGAGTGAGGAAATCTCTTTACCATCAAACGTGACTGTTCCAGTGCGTGTGGCGGTTGGTGCAAGGAGCCCCATGGAAGCTCGCGAGAGAACGGTTTTACCAGACCCAGATTCACCGACGATTCCGATGCTTTCACCGGCAGCGATTTCGATACTCACGCCCTTGACGGCATGCAGACTTCCACGATTGGTTGCAAAGGAAATCTCGAGGTTTTCGAGCTTGAGCATCGATGTCACAGTTTTGCCTGTCGTTGATCCAGCTGTTTGCGAATGACATCTCCGATGTAGTTGCATGCAATCACTGTGAACGCAATGCACACGAGTGGAATGATGATGATGTGCGGTGCGAATTCAATGTCGTTGCGGCCACGTGCAACCATGCTGCCCCAGCTGGTTCCGTCGGGGACTCCGGCGCCAAGCAGTGAGAGCGAAGCCTCGGCAACAATCACCACGCCAATTGCTAAGAATGCCACAGCAAAAATTGCGGGGAGTACGTTTGGCACAATATGGCGCCAAATGATGTTGCGATCCTTGGAGCCCATGCTTCGAGCAGCAAGGACAAACTCACGGTTAGACCAAGACAGCGTGGCCGCACGGGCAATACGTCCAAGAATTGGAATGATCACAATGGTAAGCGAAATAACGAGCACCATAATTCTGCGACCAGTTGATGTCGGAACGTTAGGGTCAACGTTCGTTGCCAACACCGCGATGAGTGCAAGTGAAAGCACCAAGTTGGGGATTGAGAGCACAACGTTGAACAGAGTTGAAACCACGTAATCAAACTTGCCACGAATGTATGCGGCGGTTATGCCAATTGCACTTCCAATGGTGCCACCAACAAACACTGCAGTAAACGAAATGAATAGGGAGATACGCGCGCCATAAATAATGCCTGAAAAAATGTCGTAGCCATTCGAGTCGGTGCCCAGTATGTGGCCCTGTTTGAACGGTGTTACTGATAGTGCATCATCAAAAACTTGATCCCACTTTGGAAGTGGAAGCAACGGCCCAAAAATTGCAAAAAAGATTATGAGGGTAAACCAGGCGATCGTTATACGAAAGACCCAAGATTTCTTAACGGAGTCCACGGCGCTCCCTTGTTCGTGGGTCTATAAACCCAGATGCGATGTCAACAATGACATTGAAGAGCACGTAGCCAACTGCCACTAAAGCGATGAGCGACTGCAACGCAACGTATTGGCGAGTGCCGAGTGCGTAAATGATCTCGAAGCCAATACCTTGGATAGAGAAGATGTTTTCGATCACTACTGCGCCACCAATGAGACCACCCATATTGAGCGCAGCCGAAGTCATCAGTGTGATGCTGGAAGGACGAAACACGTGGCGCCACAAAATGCGACGGTCACTCAAACCTTTGGATGCCGCCATAGTGACGTAGTCCTCTTTGAGGGTTGCAATCACGTCTGAGCGGAGGAGGCGCGTGTACGCGGAAATGAGGCCGAATGAGAGGCTGGCAACGGGGAGCACCATGTGCTTGAAATGCTCAGCGAGGTCTTCGCTCATGGGCACATAGCCGAGAGGTTCGACCCAACCAAGTTTTACGCCAACAACGAGGGCGAGAATAAGTCCAATTGCAAAACTTGGGATTGAAGAAAAAGTAAACAGCGTTCCACTTACCGCACGGTCAAATTTTGTTCCGGCACGATATGCGCTTGAAAGGCCAAGTGGAATAGATACGGCGAGCGCAACGATTTGCGAATACAACATGAGCAACAGCGACTTGGGGAGCGCGTTGCCAAGATGGCTGGAAACAGTCTCGGAGCCACCAGCAAAATAGAAACTTCCAAAATCTCCGCGTACAAAATTACCTAGCCACTGGAAGTAGTAACCGAAGAAGCCTTTGTCAAGACCAAGTTCCTTGCGAATTACTTCTTTGAACTCTTCAGGTTGACCAGGGAGCATGATGTCCACTGTGTCAGCTGGAAGCAGGCTCATTAGGAACGCGACAAACAGGGTGACCAGAAAAAGCACGAGCAGTAGTTGCCCGATGCGCTTCGCGAGTTCCCCAAGTTTGTTCATTGATCACGTCCCCGATACATCATTGCAAAAAAGAGGGTGGTGATGCAATTGCACCACCACCCTCTGACTTTTTGGCTATCTCAGTGCTGAGGCGCCTACCCGGATTTACT
>CAIYHK010000150.1 GCA_903925985.1 uncultured Actinomycetes bacterium | reverse complement strand
TCTGCCAGTTCTAGTTGGTACCAAGAGGCGAGTGGCTGCCGAGCGTGAGGTGCTTGTCTCAATCGGGGGAGCCGATAGCCGCACAGTGATCTTGATCCCTGAAGTCAAGGGGAGCAATACAACGGGCATCACACTGGTGCATGTGAAGCTCCATGAACTCATCTCACCCGCAAATGCCCGTGCGATGTTGCAGGGTTACGACCGCCGCTATGACCGTCTCGTTGACTGGGTCAGTGAAACTGAAGGTGGCTTCAATGAAGACCGACTCGCAGAGATTTCTGTCGTTGAGATGCTGACATCACCAATTTCTGAAGTAGCAAAACATTGGCGGGCACAATGATTGGCATCGGTCTCGATGCGGTGGAAATCGGCAGATTCCGTGAGGCGTTGAAGCGGCATCCACGAATTGTGGACAGAGTCTTCACCGAGTTTGAGCGCGAAGATCTCGCTAAGCGCGATGACCCGGTTCCGGGTTTTGCTGCGCGTTTTGCTGTGCGTGAAGCAGTGATGAAAGCACTTGGTGCTGGTATTGGCGATGTTGCGTTTGCCGATATCGGCGTGCGCCGTGCCGAGACGGGTCAACCTCATCTTGAATTGACCGGTGCCGCCGCACGTCTTGCCGAGATGCGGGGAGTTAAAGGGTGGAAGATTTCAATCACTCACACCGACAACACCGCGATGGCAGTGGTGGCAGCACTCTGATGTTTCCTGTCGCCCGTGTTGATGCGGTGCGTAAGGCTGATGCGAACGCAAACACACCACTTGGTACTTTGATCTCGCGAGCTGGTCACGCCGTGGCGGCGAATGCGATGGAGATGCTTGGTGGTGCCTACGGCAAGCAGATTCTGCTTGTTGCTGGACGAGGCAACAATGGTGCCGATGGCAGGGTGGCTGCCGAAGTGTTACGCGCACGTGGAGCGAGGGTTGATGAACTCGCACCAGATGAGTTTCATGCGGTGGATGCTAAGTATGAACTCGTTATTGATGCCGCGTTTGGCACAGGCTATGTGGAGCGCGATTCATGGAATCCGCCAACTCAATGTGGTGCACTCGTACTTGCAGTTGACATTCCAAGTGGTGTCAATGCCGACACAGGCGAGGTCCATCGTGCGTTGCATGCAGACCTCACCGTGACTTTTGCGGCACTAAAGCCCGGGCTCCTATTTGGTGCAGGCGCTGAATGTGCAGGTGATCTGGTTGTAGCTGATATCGGAATTGAAATTCCACAGAGTGATCAACTCGCACAGTGGGTTGAGCTCGAAGACATTGTCGCCCTTTTGCATTTTCGTGCGGGATCTGCGCACAAGTGGAACCACGGTGTAAAAATCATTTCCGGTAGTCGTGGAATGACCGGTGCCGCTCGACTCACAGCAGATGCAGCGTTGCACGCAGGGGCAGGAATTGTTCACGCCTTCGTGCCTGGTGCCGCGCAACTGCCCACTTCCCCGACGGAGGCGGTGTGGCATTCGTTGCCGGATGAGGAGTGGGGAAGTGTCATCGACGAGACCGATTCGCGTTTTCAAGCCGCGGTGGTCGGGCCTGGTCTTGGGCGTGGTGATGCGACGGCAAAGAGCGCGGCAAAGTTTGCACTCGACTCACCGGTACCGACTGTGATCGATGGTGATGGGCTTTATGCGATTGCAACGATTGGTGCTGCTTCGCTTAAGGCAGCAAGATCTAAACGAGTTCTCACGCCACATGACGGTGAGTTCGCGATGTTGATGGGGCATAAGCCAAATTCCGATCGGATTCTTGCTGCCATTGAACTCGCTAATCGCTCGGGTCAAGTGGTGTTGCTAAAGGGGCCATTGACCGTGGTGGCTGACAATGATCGTGCTTGGGTTATGGAATGTGGCGACCAACGACTCGCTACCGCTGGTTCAGGCGATGTCTTAGCTGGGATTATTGGTGCACTACTGGCATTGGGCCAAGACCCAGCAACTGCTGCGGTCTGTGCTGCTCACATTCACGGTGCTGCGGCTATGCGGTTGCCTAGTGTCGGTATGACGGCTGGGGAGTTGCCCAGTGCGGTTGCAAGTGTTTTGAGTGAATTGCAGATTCACGGGTAGGTGCAAAGTTGGTGTTGAGAAAACTTCTGGGTGGTGGACACCGACACGCACACCATGCGATCGATCGCTGGGCATGGGCCGACATCGACCTTGATGCTCTGACCCACAACGTGCAATTGCTAAAGAGGTCAATCGGCGTTGCAGAACTCTGGGTCGTTGTGAAAGCAAATGGCTACGGCCATGGCGATGTTCCATGTGCGATGACCGCTCTCAATGCCGGGGCGACCGGACTACTTGTTGCGCTAGCCGAAGAAGCTGTGACACTGCGTCACGCTGGAATTGACGAACCGATTCTCGTATTGAGTGAGCAGCCGCGCTCTGATTGGCAAACCATGATTGATCATGGGTTGATCTTCACGGTCTACAACATCGAATCAGCGCGTGAGTTAGTCAAACTCGTGACACCAAAGAAGCCGGTGCATGCTCACGTCAAGATTGACACTGGCATGAATCGAGTCGGCGTGGATCCTGCTCATGCCAATGAAGTAATTGACACGCTTAACGCCGGTGGTGTGATCGTGGATGGGATATACACACACCTTGCATGCGCCGATGAACCATCGCGGCCGGAGAATTCGCGACAACTTGACGCCTTTGACTCATTTCTTTCCGCGCTCAATGCTCGCGGTATAAATCCGGCGCGTGTCCACGCTGCTAATTCAGCAGCGGCATTGTTAATTCCGCGTTCACGTTTCAGCTTCGTTCGCGTGGGTATTGCGATGTATGGAATTCAGCCAAGTGCACACACCGATCTCAATCTGAAGCCCGTGCTTTCACTTCGAGCTCGGGTATCCCATGTGCACCAGGTGAGAGCTGGAGAGCCAGTTTCCTATGGTGCGCGCTGGAACGCGCCAGCTGACACCATCATTGCCACAGTTCCGATTGGCTATGCC
>CAIYHK010000149.1 GCA_903925985.1 uncultured Actinomycetes bacterium | reverse complement strand
CAAACGCCCATCACCAACTCCACAGCCACTCCTGTCCAAAAAAACAACCGACGCAACCGCAACCACCACCCTCCAAGGTTGCCCACAACACACCAAATGCGAGTAAACGCACGTGAGGAAAGCGGAATTTGAGACGAACGGAGTCGTAAAGGCCGGCAGCGATTATCCAGACCGGGGCCGATGCAAGCAGAACGATCCACAGCAAACACACACCACTAATCGAGGCGACACGACGCCCCACTGCCGATTTACGACTTCTTGTTGATGCCATCGACGCCCCCGAGAGTTCGATGGTTTATCTTTTCACGCTTTCTCGCCCTGATGCGTGCTCTAACTGCAGCCATTTCAGGGGTGTCGGCACGGGCTTGAAGAAGCTCCATTCTCGCTTCACGCAGAAACTGCTCCCGATGAGCTTCCAGTTGTGGTGCATCGGTATTGGCGTTGTTGATCATGGCAGCGAGTTCAAATACGACACCACCGTGGTAGGGCTTGAATCGGAGAACGCGCTCATATTCGCCTATCCAAAGTTGCAAAACTGGCAGGCTCGTACTCTCTACCCGGCGCTTCGGAACAAAGATTGAAAGAAATGCCCCAGGCCATCCAAATAGGCAGCCACCTATTGCAGCGCGCGTGAGAGTGGGACTCGAAGTAACACCGCTCTCACCCATCGGAATCGCTTGGGCGCGCACATCGCCCAAGGGAATAATCTCACCATTGATATTGAGCGCTCGCTCGTATAGCCAAACACCTTCGAGTTTGGTTAGAGGCATTCCAACGGGACTCTCCCAGCGTTGAACCTCGAGCTGTGCTGCACGAACGATAGGTAGACGATCGGTGGTCAGCCGGCGCAATTTCCAGCGCGACCAAAGGGACACAAACATACCGACCACATATGCAAGTTACTGCGCCCCTGCAACAGGGTTGTTGGGCAGCCACAAGTACCATCTGCTTATGCGAATTGCACTTCTAACCGGTGGCGGTGACTGCCCGGGGCTAAATGCCGCCATTCGCTCGGTCGTGAGGCGTTCATGCGCCATTCATGACGATGACGTGATCGGGTTTCACAACGCATGGCAGGGTGTCATGGGGCTTGATTACGAGCGCCTCACCCGCGACTCCGTTTACGGAATTCTTGGCCGAGGTGGCACGATCCTTGGCACCACCCGTGGCTCTCCGTATGACTACGAAGATGGCCCTGAGATTGCTCGCAACAATCTTGAACAACTAGGTATCGATGCATTGATTGTGATCGGCGGCAATGGCTCTTTGACCGTGGCCAGCAAGCTTGCACGGGATGTTGGAATCAATGTGATCGGCATACCAAAAACCATCGACAATGACATTGTTGGAACCGATTGCACATTTGGATTCCACACTGCGGTGCAAACCGCAACCGATGCCATCGATCGCCTGCAGACCACAGCAGAAAGCCACAACCGTGTGATGGTGGTGGAAGTGATGGGTCGCGATACAGGTTGGATCGCACTGCAAGCGGGTATTGCCGGTGGAGCAACATCAATTTTGATTCCTGAGATCCCGTTCGACATTGAAACGGTCTGCAACCAAGTTGGTGCGCGCCACAAACGTGGCCGGTTTGCATCAATTGTTGTGGTTGCTGAAGGCGCAACACCGCGTGATGGAACGCTCCCTGAGATTCAATACGAAGTTGATGCAATCGGACGCCCGAAATTCGGTGGGATTGTCAACTTGATTGCTCCCGAGATTGAAAGACGCACAGGCTATGAAGTACGAGTCGTGCAGATCGGACACGTGCAGCGTGGAGGCTCACCAACCGCGTACGACCGTGTGTTGGCCACCCGATTTGGGGCTGCGGCCGTAGACGCAGCACATGATCGTAATTTTGGAATGATGACTGCATTAGTAGGCACCGACATCACCTTGGTGCCGATCAGTGTCACCGAGGGCAAGACTAAACAGGTTGATCTTGATTACTTCGGCGATCTGAACGAATCGTTCTGTGGCTGAATTCAGCCGAGATTCTTCTTGGCCTTTTCCAACGCCTTTAGATCAAAAGGACCGCCAAGCATCACGATGACATGGTCCGCTCCGATGGCGGCGTAATCGGCGAGCTTGTCTATTTCATCAACACCCACACAAACCGTCTTTTCGATTTCAGCCGGATTACGACCAACCTTTGCGCACCACTCTTCGAGCACATCAAGCTTCTGGCGAAAATGCTCTGGTGGCCCAAAGGTGTTGTAGAGATCGGCGTGTTCTGCGACTAGGCGCAGAGTCACTTTCTCACCTCGGCCGCCGATCATGATTGGCATCTTGCCGTTGACCGGCCCAGGATTCAGTTTCGCTAAGCGGTCCTTGATGACGGGTATTCCCGCCTCGAGTGCACGTAAACGCCCGATAGCGGTGCCGAATTCATACCCATATTCGTCGTAGTCGCGCTCAAACCAACCCGAGCCAAGACCAAGCACAAAGCGGCCATCGCTGATGTGATCAATTGTCCGCGCCATGTCGGCAAGCAACTGCGGATTGCGGTAAGTGAAACAAGTTACGAGCATGCCAATTTGAGCGCGCTTGGTGTCTGCAGCCATCGCAGATAGAAGCGTGTAGCCCTCAAAGTGGGCTGCATCTGGTTCACCGTAGAGAGGATAGAAATGGTCCCAGGTCCAGATTGAGTCAATTCCAATGTCGTCACATGCGCGCCACGCATCACGCAGCTCTTTGACGGTTGTTGCTTGGGGATGTAGTTGTGCACCAATTTTCATGGTGTCAGCCTATGCCTAAACAGATATCAGTCCTCAACAACGAAAAATGAAGCCGTCGCCGTGGCAACCAATTTGCCATCATCTCCCTGCATGGTGCATTCCGCTTGAATGACGCGACGACCAGCCTTCACAACAGTGGCTCGCGCCGAAATCACACCGCTCTTGATAGGACGCAAGTAGCGGATATGAAGATCGACAGTGGTAAATGTTTTGCCAATACCCATCAAACCTGTGATCGCACCCCCCATTGCGTTATCGGCCAAAGCGGCATAGACGCCTCCATGAACAATTCCGTAGGGGTTGCGATGCACAGCGTCAATTACGAGCTCGCCTGTGGCACCACCAGCCCCATCTGGATTGATTTCCATGCGCAGAAAAGGAGAATCACCGGCTTGGGGCATCTTGCCAATCTAAAGCGTTGAGAACCTCGGCAAGGGAATGCAAAAGGGGCGGGTCTT
>CAIYHK010000148.1 GCA_903925985.1 uncultured Actinomycetes bacterium | reverse complement strand
TGGGGCCTGATGATCACACATCGATTATTGAATCACAAGGCGATAATTGAAGTGATCAGGCATGAATTCGTATGAACAGGGTTTCAACCTCCTACGATGACACTGTGCGTGTTTCAACGAGGGGTGACTATGCCTGCCGAGCTTTACTGTCACTGACTCTGCATGCCGGAGAACCTGGACCTACCTCGGTTCGCGACATCGCCGATCGCACGGGCCTTCCACAGCCATATCTTGAACAAATCTTGTTGGCGCTCAAAGGTGCAGGTCTCGTGAAATCTAAGCGTGGAGTTGGCGGTGGATACACACTTGCTCGTTCTCCCGAGGACATTCGATTGAACGACATTATTTCGGCCGTCGATGGTCCGATCACTTTGGGTGATTTTGGTGAGCCGCATCAAGACGGATCCTGTGATCACGAAGGTCAATGCGTTTTGCTAGCCATCTGGAAACACACCGGTGACCATATGCGTGAACATTTGGCGGGCTTTACTTTGGCCAATGTTGCTGATGCTGCAAATGGCAAAAGTCCTTGGCCTGAGACAAATCATCACGACTAAAGCGTGACTGAATGTTTAGTTGGCGCGAAGTTCTTTAGCAATTGCTGATAAGACACCGTTGACATATCGACCAGAGTCATCAGTGCTGAAAGTTTTGGCAAGCTCAACTGCTTCGTCCATGATGACTGCTTTGGGGATCTCGCTGCGCTTTAACAACTCAAAGGTTGCCATCCGCAAAATATTGCGATCGAGGCACGGCATCCGCTCAATTGTCCATCCATCGGCGTGCTTGATAATGAGTTGATCTAGGTCGGTTGCAAGATCGGCCACGCCACGAACGATCAATGCTGTGACGTGATCTGGATCATCAACTAGCCCCGCGAGAACTGCGTGACCGTCGAGGTTTTTGGTATCTGCTTCGTACAGAAGAGTCAACGCACGTTCACGCGATTGTGAACGAGGATCAACATGCGATGAACGCGACCGGCGAGAAGCCACAATCAGACTCGCGTCAAGTATTCGCCTGAACGAGTATCGACCTTAACTTTGTCGCCAATGTTCACGAACAACGGAACCTGAATGGTCTTACCTGTTTGCAACTCAGCGGGCTTACGAGCACCAGAAACACGGTCACCTTGAATACCGGGTTCGGTGTTGGCAATCAGTAGCTCGACCGAAGCGGGAATTTCAACGGACACAATTTCGGTGTTATGAGTGGCGATAATCGCAATCATCGATTCGATGATGTAGTCAGCGGCGTCACCGAGGGCGACTGGCGCCACATTGATCTGGTCGTACGACTCGGTGTCCATGAACACGTAGTCATCGCCATCGCGGTACAAGAACTGCATGTCCTTCTTCTCAAGCATGGCCTGCTCAACGCGGATACCAGCGTTGAAAGTCTTTTCCAAGACGTTGCCCGTCTTGAGGTTGCGCAACTTGGTGCGCACGAATGCTCCACCCTTGCCAGGCTTGACGTGCTGGAATTCGATGACGGTAAAAAGACCGTTCTCAAGTTGCAGCGTGATGCCGTTTTTTAGGTCGTTCGTTGTAATGGCGGGCATGTTGGATCCTTGGGAGATGTGTTCAAAATTCGGCAACCATGTTCGGTGATGACCACGAGGTCTTCA
>CAIYHK010000147.1 GCA_903925985.1 uncultured Actinomycetes bacterium | reverse complement strand
TGAGCCAACTGGTGCGGTGGGTGTGTTTGACCTCGCACTGGGTCGGTCATCAATTGCGATCACTGTAGGGGCTTCGCTTAAGCCGTAGGTGGCCAAGACGGGAAGATCAAACTTTGCGAAGAAGGCGCGTCGAATGGCGTCAGGACAATCCGCTCCACCAACCCACACTTCGTCAAGCGTTTTTAGATCATCAGTAGCGACGGAATCAGAAGTGACAAGACTGTGCAGCATCGCTGGTGCACCATTCCATGTTGTGATCTGCTCACGTTTAATCCAATCGGCAATTCCTTCAGGGTCAGTCCTATCCATGACGATTGAAGTTCCACCAGCTTGCGAGACAAGCAGTGTGGTGAGAACAGCCATGTTCAAGATCGTGAACGCGAAGCAGTCACCTTTACGAAGATCGGGGGTGTAGCCGCGGGTCTCTACGAGAACGGCTCCTGGCAACATCAAATTGTGCTGGCTATGCACCGCGCCTTTCGGTCGGCCCGTAGTGCCGCTTGTGTATGCGATTCCCGCCGGCAAAAGTGGATCTGGTTCGGGCCCACTCCACCGTGATGAGGGTTCTGCATCAATTGCGCTACGCCAAGTCTCGACATCAATCACCCGAAACTTTGATGAAGCAGCGGTGCCATCTTGCAACGGTGTGTCCGTTAGATAGATGGTTGGTTCACAATCAGAAAGTATGTGCTGCTTTTCCGGCTCGGCCAGCACGCGATTGATCCCCACCCAGATGGCTCCGAGCCTCATCACGCCATGAAAAGCCACGACCACATCAAAATCGTTTGGTAGGGAAGCACAAACTCGGTCGCCTGGTCTGACTCCCAAGTTGAACAAAGCGTGAACGGCGCGATTGGCGAGCTCGTCCAACTGGCCGTAGGTGAGCCGTACACCGCGAGTGACCAATGCTTCATGATTTGGGTCTATTGCTAGTGCTTGCTCCAGAACCCTTGCGGCAGAGCCGAGTGCATGACCCATCACCGCTTCAAGTTAGCGGATCACAACGACATATATTTGAGACGGAAAAGTCAAGAGGGGAAATAATGGACTTCGACCTGGGGGATGGTGCAGCGGATTTACGGCTGCGTCTGCGTGGGTTGATTCAAGAAAATTTTGGTCCAAATTTTCTCGGAGCATTCACTACCAATCCAAGTGATCTCGAAGACACCAATAACTTTTGTCGGCTTCTTGCTTCCGAGGGTCTTCTCACACTTGCATGGCCAAAGGAATTTGGCGGCGGTGGTGGGTCCTTGTGGGACCAGACGGTCGTGCGTGAAGAGATGTGGGCGCATCACGAGCCACGCGGCGCACAGTACATGGGGCTGAATTGGGTTGGTCCGGCGCTCATGGCATACGGAAGCGATGCGCAGAAAGCTTTCCATCTTCCGCTTATTGCGGCTGGCGATGTGATCTGGTGCCAAGGCTTCAGTGAACCAGAAGCAGGTTCAGATCTTGCTTCGCTACGTACGCGAGCCGAACCAGTTGGTGGCGCACATGGAGATGAAGGTTGGATCATTAATGGTCAGAAGATTTGGACCTCCTATGCCGGAATGGCTCAGTGGTGCATCATTGCTGCTCGTGTAGGTGGTGGTGAGCGTCACGAAGGAATCACGATGTTTCTTGTGCCAATGGATTCACCGGGTATTGAAGTGCGCCCGATTCGCTCGATGCTTGGACCTCATCACCTGAATGAAGTGTTTTTCAACGATGTATTTGCTACGCCTGATTCAGTATTGGGTGAAATTGGTGGCGGCTGGTCAGTGATCAAGACCGCCCTCGCTCATGAGCGAGTTGGAATCGCTCGCTATGCCAGATGCGAGCGGCTGCTCTCACTGATCGGCGCTGAATTGGCTCCACATTGGCAGGACTTGCCAGCAAACCTGCATACCGCCTGGGTGCGGGCATTGGTTCAGGTGCGAGTGGCTCGACTACTCGCGTATCGCACAGTGCATGCCCAAGAGCGTGGTGAGGTTCCCGATGTGGCGGCATCTGCTGCTCGCATTGCCGTAACTCAATGCGACCAGTCAGTTGCTGAAGTTTTGTTCAGCGCCCTGGACCATCGCAGTCTCGAAGCGGGAAGCAATGCGCCACTGCGAGGTGCAGTCGAGGATCACTGGCGTTACGCCCAAGCGGCAACGGTGGCCAGTGGAACCATCGAAGTTCAGCGCATGATTGTGGCAAAGGCACTGTTGCGGGGCGAATCAGTATGAGGTGGCATCAGTGAATCCTGTTCTCCCCGAAGAAGCTGTCCAAGTGGCAGAAGCGGCCCGTCGCGCATTTGCAGACCTCGGAGGTGTCGAATTAGCTCGATACTCTGAAACTGACCCCAAGCAACGCGAAAAGATTGTCGTAGTTCTTAGTCAACTAGGGCTTGATGCACTTGATCCACGAACCGATCCAATTTCGCTCGCTGCTGCCGCGGCAAGCTGTGCCGAAGCGGGCCGTGTGGCGTTGCCCTATCCGCTCGCAGCGTCACTAGTTAGGGATTCAGATGGGCGCCCAACCGTCGCAGTTCCAAATTCGCAGGTGCGTGTGGACCATGCCGACCTGTTCCCTCAGTGGAGAGTTGGAACCTTAGATGGTGGCGCAAGTTTTGTTGCCTCGGGTGCGGGTCAGGCACTTGGTACTCGCCTCGGACCTTTTGTTGGCCCATTGAATGATCTAAGACCCACTGAAGTCAACTTTGGCGACATTTTGTGTCAGCAATTGCTCGTGAGCTGGACACTGCTCGGGGCATTGGAGAACGCGGTCAGTCTCGCAACCTTTCATGTGAATAGTCGAATTCAGTTTGGAAAACCAATTGCCACTTTCCAAGCAGTTCAATTTCAACTAGCTGATGCAGCCGTCATTGTTGCTGGCTTACGTGAACTCGCTGGATTTACGCTTTGGCGCTTTTCATCAGTCGGTGAGGCCGCGCGTGCCGATGTGCTCGCTCTCCGATTGCATGCACTTGAATCGGCAAGAGCGGTGTTCAGAACCTGCCAACAGTTGCATGGCGCCGCGGGAGTTTGTGATGAATACGACATTTCGATATTGACAAGAATGATGCAACCCGCGTTGCGGCTGCCCGCAGGCATTGAACAGACGGCTGAACTTCTTGCAGATGCTGTGACCATGAATGGCTTTGTGGGTCTATTTCCGCTAGGCGGCAGGGCATGAGTGCAGTTAAGCCAAACTTGGAAGGCGCATTCTCTGGCCCGTCCATTGAGTCAACTCCCGGAATCGGTGC
>CAIYHK010000146.1 GCA_903925985.1 uncultured Actinomycetes bacterium | reverse complement strand
GTCGGGTCGCAATTGTGACAGGTGCTTCTTCGGGTCTTGGTCTTCGGTTTGCCCGAGTTCTTCACGCAGCCGGTGCGAATGTTGTGCTTGCGGCTCGGCGCATAGATCGCTTAGAAGCACTTGCTGTAGAGCTTCCAGGCGCGCTTGCTGTACGTACTGATATCGCAGATGAAGCAGACCGAGTTTCTCTTATTGAAAAAACAATCCAGAAGTTTGGTCGAGTTGATGTCCTCGTGAATAACGCGGGCATCGGCACGCAAGTCGGCATTGAAGACGAGTCGCTTGAATTGTTCCGTCACACGATGGAAGTCAACACAACTGCCGTGTGGCACTTGAGCAAACTTGCTGGAAAACACATGGTTGCCCAAGGTGGTGGGAGCGTGATCAACATCGCGTCAATTCTCGGCCATGTTGCCTCAGCACCGATGAAGCAAGCGAATTACACCGCTTCAAAAGGTGCAGTGGTGAACTTGACCCGCGAACTTGCCGTGCAGTGGGGTCGCAAAGGAGTTCGAGTCAATGCGATCTGCCCCGGATTTTTCCCATCAGAGATGACATCAACGATGGAGGGTGATGATCGAACCATGGAATACCTGAGAAGCAACTCGCCAATTCCGCGACTCGGACTTGAACACGAATTGGATGGTGCGATGTTGTTGCTCGCATCGGATGCGGGAACATTCATCACGGGGCAGTCAATAGTGGTTGACGGCGGATGGACTGCTCGCTGATCCTGCAGCACTAGCATCAAAAACCTATGTCTCAGCCAAATTCGGCGCCGAACGCGCCGGTTCTACGCGAGGTACTGAGGGCTCCTTCCGTCACCCGGTATTTGGTGGCGTCATTCTGTATTTCAGCAGGAACCTTCATGCAGGCCGCGGCGCTGGGCAAACAGGTGTACGACATAACCGGACGCGAACTCGACATCGGCATCGTTGGATTGCTCGAGTTCGCTCCAGCTGCGTTGCTGGTTCTTGTGGCTGGCTATGTTGCTGATCGATTCAACCGCCGCACAGTTGCCATGTGCGCGCTCTCAGCTGAGATTCTCTGTGCAGGAGCATTGTTTCTTTACGGTCGGCACGAACAAACATCAGTAGTGCCGATCTTTTTCATCGCTTTTGGATTCGGAGTTGCGCGTGCATTTATGGCACCTGCAACGCGTGCGATTCCACCACTGCTAGCACCCGAAAACGGATTACCTCGTGTGGTGGCGCTTCACTCAGCCACATGGAACTTTGCTTTGATCTTTGGCCCGGCACTTTCAGGAATTTTCTATTCAATTGGTTCGCAGTGGCCATACTTTGCAGCCATGTTGATTATGGGTCTCGCGCTGTTCCTGCTGGGTTCGGTTCAGTTCCGACGCGCGCAGGATCAGAGCGTGGCAGAAGAGCGACCCAGCATCGCCAAAGCAATGGAAGGTCTTCGATTCATACGTCGAACCCCAATCTTGTTCGCTGCTATTTCCCTTGATTTGTTCGCGGTCTTATTCGGTGGCGCGATCGCACTTCTGCCAGTGATTGCTGAAGAGCGTCTAGGTGTCGGCGATGTTGCGTATGGATGGTTACGAGCTTCTGCTGGTATCGGTGCATTGATGATGGGACTCATCTTGATTGTCTTGCCGGTGAAACGCAATGTAGGCAGAACTCTGTACATCGCAGTAGCTGTGTTTGGTATCGCAACAATTGTTCTTGGAGTAACACGCAGCTATGCAGTGGCTTTCCTTGCGGTGATTGTCCTGAGTGCAGCAGACATGGTGAGTGTTTTTATCCGTGCCTCTTTGGTGCCACTGGTTACACCCGATGAAGCCCGTGGACGCGTAAATGCAGTTGAGAATGTTTTCATCGGAGCCTCAAACGAGCTGGGGGCTTTTGAATCCGGTGCGGTGTCACAGGCAGCCGGTGTGCCATTCACCGTGATCGGTGGTGGTGTGGCCACGATTGCCGTTGTAGGTGTGTTTTGGTTTGCATTTCCCGTACTTCGACGGATCAATCGGTTTGAAGACATAGAGACACAGGTTTGACGGCCCCAAAACTCCGTTGACAACTAGGCTTTAGTTGATGACTGAAAACAAAAAGCTCAAAGGATTTGCCAACGAATTCCGCTCGTTTATCAACCGCGGCAATGTGGTGGACACCGCGGTCGCTTTTGTCATGGGGGTTGCGTTCAAGACCGTGATTGATGCTTTTTCTGGTGACGGTAAATCAAACTCAGGAATTCTTGGTGGAATTCTCGGCGCAGTGACGGGTGGGCAACAGGCGAATTTCAACGACAAGGGAGTCACACTCAACGGGAGCTTTATCCCGGTTGGCTCTTTCATCACATCAGCTCTGAACTTTGTGCTTGTGGCGTTTGTTTTGTTCGCTTTGATCAAGCTTTACAACCGTTTTCGCAATTCAAGCCCCGCCCCCACAACCAATGATCTGCTTGCCGAAATTCGTGATGAACTTCGTAAGCAGAATGAATCCTGACCAATGAGATCGCGAACTGCTCGCCTTTGGGCGGTGATATCGGTTGTATGTCTCGGGATGAGTTCCTGTGGCTTGTTTGATGATGGAAATTCAACCAGTGGCCCAAACACAGTCGGTGGTGTTGGGAAAATTCCTGGAAGTGGGATCATTGGCTCGGCAACGCTTCCCGACGGATTGTCGGTTAACTTTCCAGCAATTGAGGGCAAGATAATTGGCCCACAAGTCTCGGGGAACCGAGTGATGTTGATTGGTGACTCGGTTCTTGCTGGTACAGCTCGCCGCTATGGGGGAGAGACTTGTGCTCAACTCGTTCCTCTTGGCTGGCAAGTGGAGTTGAATGCCGAGGCTGGTCGATTTATTGATTTCGCACTGAAGGTCGTTGAGGAGCGCATTGACGCTGGTTGGGATGCGGTCGGAATTTTCATCGGCACCAATTACGGCGAGGATGAAAAGGTTTTTCGCGACTACTACACCGAAATATTGGACCTCATCGGCGATCGACCCGTACTGCTGCTGACCATCTCGCGTTACAAGGAAGAGATTGATGACGCCAATGCCGTGATTCGCGAGCTTGCTAGCGAGTACGAAAATGTGTCAATTCTTGACTGGTCAAAACTCTCATCCGCAGAGGGCATGCTACGTAGTGACGGAATCCATCCAACAGATGAAGGTCGAATTGTGCTGGCAACTTCATTAGCAAAGGCGCTCGGCACAGCACCTATGACACCTGGTGAATGCCTCGACAGCAACTACGCAGATGATTCGGCGGTGCTGCCCGATGTGATGCCAGCACCGGCCACTACAACGACTCTTGGCGACAATCCAGGAACTACGACCACTTTGACTGCAACTTCAACATCATCTAGTTCAACCACTGCACCTTCCACCACTTCAACAATCACGGCGGGCTGATGTTGCAGGTTAAAGATGTCGCCGTTGAAGTCGGCGGCAAGAAAGTTGTTGGCCAAGCGACTTTTTCGGTAATGCCTCGTGACAAAGTTGGGCTTGTTGGTCGCAATGGCGCAGGCAAGACCTCGTTCTTCAAGGTCTTGGGTGGCGAAGCCGAGCCCACTGCAGGAAAGATCATTCGCAAAGGTGCATTTGGGTATCTGCCCCAAGACCCAAAGATTGAAGGCTTGTCCGATGGGCGCAAAGCGATTACGCACATTCTCTCGGGCCGCGGCATTGATGAAGACATGGAACGGCTCGAGAAATTGCGCATCGCAATGGAGGAGCGAGCGGATGAAAAATCGGTGACCCGATTCACTAATGCGCAGGAAAAATTCGAAGCCAAAGGCGGGTACCGCGCGGATTCTGAAGCACGTTCGATATCTGCTGGTCTTGGCTTAAAGCCAGACCGTCTTGATTTGCCACTGAAAGTGTTGTCTGGTGGTGAGCGCCGCCGCGTCGAGTTGTCTCGTATTTTGTTTGCTGGCAGCGATGTTTTACTGCTTGATGAGCCGACCAATCACTTGGATATTGACGCCAAGACATGGCTATTGAATTTTCTTCGTGATTACAAAGGCGCATTGTTAGTGATTAGCCACGACCTTGAATTGCTGGATGAAGCAATTACACGCGTGATTCATCTCGACCGCCCCGAAGAGGAAGCAGTTGGTGAAGTGATTGAATATCGCGGCACCTACAGCCAGTACAAGGTCTCGCGAGCTGCTGATGAAGAGCGCCGTGCGAAGACAGCGATGTTGCAATCCAAAGAAATTGACCGATTGCAGACCCTTGTGGATCGGTTCGGTGCAAAAGCCAGCAAGGCGTCAATGGCGCACAGTCTTGAAAAGCGCATTGGTCGAATCGAGTCATCACGCGTGACAGTGAATAATCGTGACCGAAAGTATCGCGTTAAGTTTCCTGAACCACCGCCGTGTGGCACCACGGTGATCACCGGCAAGTCACTAACGAAGTCTTATGGTGGGCCGCCAGTTTTTGAAAACGTACGATTTGACCTCGGGCGTGGCGAAAGACTGTTGGTGCTGGGCTTGAACGGTGCCGGCAAGACCAGCCTGCTTCGTATTCTTGCGGGTGAGAGCCAACCCGACTCCGGCAACTTTGAATTCGGGTATCAAGTATGTGCGGGATATTACGCACAGGAACACGACAACTTGGTGTCCACGATGTCACTGATTGACCACATGCGTCGAGAGGCACCGCCACAGTTGGCTTTAACCGAAACGTATCTGCGTGGACTTCTTGGGATGTTTGGTCTATCAGGCGACAAGGTGTTTCAGGAGTCTGGAACTTTGTCGGGTGGTGAAAAGACCAAGCTTGCTCTTGCCATGCTCATGGTCGGTCGCAACAATTTGTTGTTGTTGGACGAACCCACGAACAACCTTGACCCACCGAGTCGTACAGCCGTTGCAGATGCTTTAAAGGACTGGCCAGGTGCAATCATCTTTGTTTCACACGATGAAGAATTTGTATCGGAGTTAGCGCCGACAAAAGTTCTTCTGATGCCCGATGGGCAGACCGACTACTACAGCGAATCGTGGCTGGAACTAGTCAGCCTTGCGTAGCGATTACTTGCTGATTTGAACTGGAGTGCCCCCGTAGGGCTTGTTGACGAGATCGAAAAAGTCATTTCCTTTGTCGTCAACAACAATGAAGGCAGGGAAGTCCTGGACTTCAATTTTCCAGATTGCTTCCATCCCGAGCTCTGCGTATTCGAGCACTTCAACCTTCGTGATGCAATCTTGGGCCAGGCGCGCAGCGGGGCCACCGATTGAGCCCAGGTAGAAGCCACCGAACTCCTTGCAGGCATCGGTCACTTGGCGCGATCGGTTGCCTTTTGCGAGCATCACAAATGAGCCACCGGCCGCTTGGAGATCGTGTACGTAGGAATCCATGCGACCCGCTGTGGTTGGCCCAAACGAACCTGATGCCATACCTTCTGGAGTCTTGGCAGGGCCCGCGTCGTACACGCAGTAATCCTTCATGTACTGCGGTAACCCTTCACCTGCATCCAGGCGTTCTTTCAACTTTGCATGCGCGATATCTCTTGCAACCACCATTGGCCCAGTGAG
>CAIYHK010000145.1 GCA_903925985.1 uncultured Actinomycetes bacterium | reverse complement strand
CGGCACGCAACATGTCTTCAACTACTCGCTCACCCCAGGCACCACGCTTTTGCGAGCTGGAGAGAATTTCCTTCAAGTTGTCAGTGCCGCGGACCAGAGATACAAGCGCCTTTTCAATGCCTTCGTTTTGCGTGCTGTTGATTTCGCGAAGCCGATTGAGTTCCTGAGTGAGCGCGGTGATGCGCTCATTCATCTGGTTTGTGATCCCTTTGAGGGACTCATCAATGACTTGAGCACGGGTGCCTAATTGCTCGGAGCCGGCTGCTGTGATTTTTTCGGTAGCCAGCTTGATCGCCTCGTCACGATCATGGCGGGCTTGATTGCCCAAAACCTGCATTGCATTGGTCAGGGTTTCGTTAACTGTGGCTTGCACAGTGCGAGCAAGATCAGCGGACATCTCATTCTTCAACGTGGCGGTGTCCACCACGGGCTGCCCCTGTGGTGGATTTGATTGTGACTGCCTGGTGAATGCGTACACAACGGCTGCCACTGCAATGGCCAAGGCAAGAAGGGAAACAACGGTGTTCATCGGGATGAGAATAGATGGGCGGTGTCTTGCTGTTATGCCAATCAGCACCCTGCTGGGACTGCACCGATCTAATAGCGTCTGGGGGTGGTGGATGTGACCCAAGCACGTGGGGGAATGAAATACCAGCCTGGGCTCGACGGCCTACGGGCCATTTCTGTCGTGGCCGTATTGCTCTATCACGCCGGGTTTGACTGGATACCCGGTGGGTTTTTCGGAGTGGAAGTCTTCTTCGTCGTATCCGGATTCCTAATCACGTCGTTGCTGATTGCAGAGTCGGAGCGAAACGGAGCGATCAGCTTGCGTGCCTTTTGGATGCGTCGTATCAGACGCTTGATTCCAGCACTTGTGGCAGTGCTGCTCGTGGTCGGATTGTGGAATGCACTTTGGGGTAACGAGTTTCAGAGGACACAGCTTCGCCGCGACTATCTGTGGGGGATCTTCTACTCGGCAAACTGGGGTCAGATATTCAGCAAGGTCGAGTATTTCTCTGGTGCACCCACATTGTTTCGGCATCTATGGAGCCTTGGAGTTGAAGAGCAGTGGTACATCGTATGGCCAGTTGTTTTTTTGCTCTTTGCAAAAATGCGCTTTGGCTCCCGCACACGTGGAACTCTGCTTGTAGGCGTTGCGGTCTCACTCATGGGTGGGACCGCTATAGCGATGTCCCTTGATTGGCCACAGCGATTTCCCAACGTCGTTCGTTGGCGTATTCAAGATGTAGATACACACAATTTCCTTTACTTATCGACCTTCACGCGTGCAAGCGGATTGGTACTAGGAGCAGGTCTTGCATTTTTGTGGCAGCCATGGCGGTCGGCACGCACTGGCGCAGAGAAAAGCAGAGTTGGAACACTGGTCGGAGCACTCGCAATAGGGTCACTTGTATTGGCGTTTGCAATCGGCAAACCACAAAATGACAACACCTACTTCTGGATATTGCCCCTGGTAACTCTTGCTTCCGCAGCCCTCATTATCACTGCAACAAAACAAAGCTCAGGTTTCCTTAAAGGGCTACTCGAGTCAGCACCGCTAGTGGCTATCGGCAAGAGGTCATATGGCCTTTATCTCTGGAGCTGGCCGATCAGTGTTTTTTGTGAGGCGTACTTCGGGAGCGTCAGTCGGTTTCTCTTGGCGATGGCAATCACAATTGTTGTATCCGAGTTCAGTTATCGATTCGTGGAAACGCCAATTCGTAATGGCTGGCTGAAAAGAACTTGGAACTCAGGCGCGGCAAAGCGCGCTCAACTCGCCACACTTACTGCCACAGTTGCTCTGTTGGCAACTGGGCTGGGTGTGTACCACTCAAATGCCCGTGCCGTTTATGAATTCGGCATCGACAACCGCACCGATGTCGAGTTCGCCACCACAGTGCCGATCACTGTGTCACTGCCTCGCCAGCTCGTGATTGTGGGAGATTCAACCGCGCGTGCTTTAGTAAACAACCTCCCCAATGGCGTTGAAAAGACGTTTGTGATTCGTGATGGTTCGCTCGAAGGATGCAGTGTTTATTCAGACGGCAAGATCATTAGCTCAGTGGGTTATACCCACGGCTTCAAGGCATGCAGGGGCTGG
>CAIYHK010000144.1 GCA_903925985.1 uncultured Actinomycetes bacterium | reverse complement strand
TACGTATTTCGTCATGTTGCTGGTGCGCGCTTCCTTGAATCTCACCGCATGCCCGAACTCGGCTCCTTGCGCTATACCGTGGTTGGTTACGAAGATTTCATGGTCGATGTCCTGGCGGCAGCCGATGTACTGATCACGCGGGCTGGCGCATCGACCCTTGCAGAAGTTGTGACTGTTGGAGTTCCCGCAATTGTTGTTCCATGGCCCCAGGCAGCAGATAACCATCAACTACACAATGCCAAGTTGTTGGCGACAGAGAATGCGGTGGTGGTGCTTGAGGAGTCAGATTTGACTGGACGCTCTCTCGCTGTGGAGATTGAAGCACTCCGCAGGGACCACCAACGCCGAGAGCAGCTAACCCGTAATGCGCGTGAGCTAGGGGCTCAACATCGATCTGATTCACTTGCACGACTGATTGCAACGGTTGCCGAGTCGGGCTCAGTGAATGTTGGTGAATCATGAACCCAGTTGATCTCTCACAAAGACGACACATCCATGTGATCGGAGTCGCCGGGCCTGGAATGAGTGCACTCGCTACGGTTCTCGCCGAAATGGGTCACCATGTGACGGGAAGTGATCTGCGAGATTTGCCAGTTCTGGATCGTGTGCGTCGAGCCGGTGTCGCAGTATTGATCGGTCATGACGCAACGGCGGTAGATGGGGCTGACTACGTGGTGGCCTCAAGCATCATCCCCGAAAGCAACATCGAATGGGAAGCCGCTGGTTCAAAGGGCATAACGCGCGTACGGAGAGCGGAAATGCTCGCTGGTGTGTGCGCTCGCGCGAAAGCTGTGGCGGTTGCGGGCACGCACGGTAAAACAACTTCTTCGGCAATGCTCGCGTTCGTACTGACTGAAGCCGACATGGATCCTTCGTTTCTAATCGGTGGGGACATTCCGGGTTTTGTCAGTGGGTCAGATGAACTGACGAGCGCGCGGTGGTCGGGTGGGGAGTACTTCGTAGTCGAGGCCGACGAAAGTGATGGCACACACTCCCAATTACCCGTTTATGCATCTGTGGTCACAAACATTGATACCGACCATCTGGATCATTTTGGAAGCTTTGATGCGATCAAGGAAAGCTTCGCCGCATTCATTCAGGCGTCAAGTAAGTCGGTTGTGAATGTTGACGATCCGAACCTTGCTGAAATTGCTAATGGCATGGCAGTTACCACGTGTGGCTTTTCTGAACGCGCTGACTACAAGGGCTCGGGACTGACCCTCGGCGGGGGACAAGTGCAGTTTCGCGTCCAGAATGCTTTGATCGGCACTCACTCGGTGACCTTGAACGTGATCGGTGCCCACAATGCCGCAAATGCACTCGGTGTTTTTGCGCTCGCCTGCGAACTTGGAGTGGATCCAAACTCTGCCGTCAAGGCTTTAAGTAAATACCAAGGTGCACTGCGGCGATGTGAAGCGCGGGGTCAAGCAAACGGTGCTGAGCTAGTAGACGACTACGCCCATTTGCCCGCAGAAATCGCAGCGGTGCTTGGAGCGATGCGTGCTGACCGACAAATCGAGGGCCGATTAATTGCGGTATTTCAACCGAATCGTTTTAATCGCATGGCGGTCATGTCCCATGAGTATGCCAACGCGTTTAAAGCTGCTGACATCGTCTACATCAACAACGTGTATTCCTCGGGAACAACCTTTATTGAGGGAGTCACGGGTCAGCTTGTTGTCGACGCCGTCCTCGGCGCTAATCCAGACACCAAGATTCAATACATTGAGTCACGCGATGAACTCGTGGATGCTGTTGCGGCCGAGTTGCGTGAGGGCGATGTTTGCGTGTCTATGGGTTGTGGCGATATCGAGCACTTCCCGACACAGCTGATCGCAAAGGTAAAGCAGTGATGGACCGCAAGCTTGCCGAACACCACTTTGGTTCGCGGGTTGAATTTGATGCCGAACTCGGAACGCTGACCACTTATCGAGTTGGTGGAACGGCTGCAGCTGCGGTCCATCCGAGGGGGACTCACGATCTGGAAGAGATCTCGGAATTTCTAAAAGCGACGCAATGCCCGATCTTGATTGTGGGCCGTGGAAGCAATCTTTTGATTGCCGATGCCGGCTTTGAAGGCCTTGCCATTTTCACCGATGCGCTACCAGAGGTTCTCGAAGTGGTCGACGCGACGGTATCGGCGCCAGAACTGCGAGTGAGCGCCAACACTTTGTTGCCGGTGCTTGCACGGCGCAGTGCAGCACTTGGCTTTTGTGGACTCGAGTGGGCAGTTGGTGTGCCAGGCACGGTTGGGGGAGCTGTGCGCATGAACGCTGGGGGTCACGGCAGCGATATCGCTGCCTCACTGGTGCGTGTGAGTCTCTTTGACATCATCGCGGGCACCTTGTCCCAAGTTGATAGTCATGAGCTCGAGCTTCGATTCCGAGGGAGTCGACTTCGCCCCACCGAACTCATTATCGATGCGATATTCAGTGTCACCGCTTGCAATCCATCCGAGGCATCACAGACGATTGACGAAATTGTTCATTGGCGCCGCGAACACCAGCCCGGTGGGCAAAACGCGGGATCCGTTTTTGTTAACCCGCGCCCTGGTGAGCTCTCAGCGGGTGAACTGATCGACAGTCTCGGATTGCGCGGCCACCGAATTGGTAGCGCAGAGGTGTCGGCCAAGCATGCAAATTTCATTCAGGCAGATCCACAAGGCAGTGCTAACGATGTGGTCAAACTCATGGCATACGTGTGTAAAGAGGCGCAGGACCGCACCGGCATTGAGCTACGCAGCGAAATTCGGCTTGTGGGCTTTTCTGCAGACATGACCAGTGCAGCCGGCGGTGCTGTGTAAGCCTTGTCTTGACTTTTTAAGCATCGCACCATGACCAATTTCGAAGATTCTGAACACAACCTTGTGGATTCTTCTTCCGACATTTCCCCAGAAGTGTTGGAAGAGCTCTCAGCGGTATTCGGCAACACTCCAGTTGCTGGTGCGAAAACGGTTGCTAATGATGAACCAACGCCGAGTCCGGCTGTGCCCGATGCGCCGAGTCCGGCTGTGCCTGATGCGCCCGATCAATCGGCGACCTTGCCCATCGCAACCGAACCTGCAGATAACTCCGCACTCCGCCTTGGCTCGACTGAACCCGCAGGCGACATTGTCTATCTTGATGACACAACACTCAGCGGGGGTGGTGCGAACCGGGACGACACTGAAGCCACAGAAGTACGAGTTGTTGCTGGTGGCTTTTTCATACGGCTGTTACGCCGCTTTGACCCAAGGCGTAAACGGGGTCGCAGATCGATTGCTTGGATGGCACTTGCGCTAGCCACGGGATTTGTGGCGATCGGAATCGTCGTTGTCGCTACAACACCGCTGCTGTCGGTTTCTACAGTGCGCATTGAAGGTGTCACTTACACGAATCAAAAGACTCTTGATGAAGTAACCAAGATGCTGAAAGGTGATGCAATCCTCACTTTGGATACAGGCCCCGCATTAGAGGTTCTCGAAGGTGACCCTTGGGTACGAGAGGCATCAATTGACACCAAGTTTCCGAACACGGTTGTGATTGATATCGCAGAACGCACACCAAGAGTGTGGTTCCGCAGTACAGATGAAAAATTTCGAATCATTGATGAAGAAGGGCGTGTATTAGCAGTCACGACCGGACAGCCCACCGGGTATCTCGAAGTTACGGGACTCGCGCCGAATGTGGCTCCCGGGAGTGTTGCTCCCGATGAGTACACCGCTGCTGCGCAATTGTCGATGTCAATGCCCGAAGAGTTGGCCTCAAAAGTTGCCCGCTTTGGGGTGACCACTGCGGGCGATATCACCCTCAGCCTGCAATCAGGGGCTTTGATCAAATTTGGTGCCCCCAATGACATTCGTCAGAAATTGATTTCGGTCGTTGTGGTGTTGAGGCGGCCTGAGTCGGAAAAACTGGTCCTAATTGATGTTTCTGCAGGTGAGGTAGTCGTCAAATAGCCCATATTCGGCTTCGCCAATATTGGGCTTTTTCAGTGCTGGGTGCGCATGTGACCTCGCTGGATGTGGAAACATCTATACCCAAACCGAGAAGCGGAGGTTTCGCCAATGGGCGGCGCACCACAGAACTATCTGGCAGTGATAAAGGTCATCGGCGTTGGCGGCGGTGGTGTCAATGCAGTCAACCGAATGATCGACGCTGGTTTGCGCGGCGTTGAGTTTGTTGCGATCAACACCGATGCTCAAGCACTTATCTTGAGTGACGCCGATGTGAAGTTAGACATTGGTCGCGAGTTGACCCGTGGCCTCGGGGCGGGTTCAGATCCAGAAGTGGGTCGCGAGGCTGCTGAAGCAAATCGCGACGAGATCGAAGAGATGATCTCTGGAGCCGACATGGTGTTCGTAACTGCTGGTGAAGGTGGCGGAACCGGAACAGGTGCTGCGCCCGTAATTGCAGAAATTGCTAAGGCGATGGGTGCACTCACAATTGGCGTTGTAACTCGACCGTTTGCTTTTGAGGGTCGCCGTCGTGCCACACAGGCTGAAGCTGGTATCCAGAAACTGAAAGAAAAAGTGGACACCCTCATTGTGATTCCCAACGATCGACTGATCTCGATGTCCAATGACAAGACCAGTGTGATCAATGCGTTCAAGATGGCAGACGAAATTCTGATGCAGGGCGTCTCGGGCATCACCACTCTCATCACTACACCCGGCCTCATTAACACCGACTTTGCCGACGTGAAGATGGTCCTACAAAACGCTGGTTCAGCGCTCATGGGAATCGGCCAGGCAAGTGGAGACAACCGTGCAGTTATTGCGGCCAAGGCCGCCATCTCATCGCCGCTGGTTGAAGCTGCGATTGATGGAGCACGCGGAATCGTGCTCAACATCACTGGTCCTTCAAGCATGGGCTTGTTCGAGATGAACGAAGCCGCCGAAATTGTTCATGCGGTTGCTCATCCTGATGCAAACATCATCTTTGGCACGGTCGTCGACGATGAAATGGGCGACGAGGTCAAGGTCACTGTCATCGCAGCTGGCTTTGAGCGTTGGGATGGTGGCCAAGCTTCTTCTGGTGGCCGCTCAACACTGCGCGCAGTTAGCGAAAAGCCGAGCTCAAGTCTGAAGGACATCTTCAGTGATAACGATGGCCCAAGTGACGGCGATGATGACGACGACTTTGATGTGCCGTCGTTCCTCAAGTAACTGCCGATGATCAACCCCGCGCAGGTCGCGGAAAATTACGAGCGTGTCCGCTCGGAGATTGTTGCCGTAGCTGGAGCTGAGCGGGCGGCGACAATTCGAATTGTTGCGGTCACAAAAACCCATGGCATCGAAGCTGCAATTGCTGCGGCTGAGTGTGGCTGTGACGCAGCCGGGGAGAACTACGCCCAAGAGGCGGTGTCTAAGTTCGCCGATGTGAAGCCCCTGCCATTGCACTTCATCGGCCACGTGCAGTCGAACAAGGTGCGCTTGCTCGCACCGATAATCGATGTGTGGCAGACGGTTGATTCTGC
>CAIYHK010000143.1 GCA_903925985.1 uncultured Actinomycetes bacterium | reverse complement strand
TCTTGGGATTCAACTGCCTTTAGGAACAATTCAGGATCGAAGTGCTCCATAACTACCGCGGTTCCACCGAGTCTGTGAACGGCCATTACGAAGCGCAACGGTGCTGCGTGGTAGAGCGGAGCGGGGGACAAGTAGATGGTGTTTTCATCCATGCCAAAGAGGAACTGCCCCAACGTGGTGACTCCAGATGGATTTCCAATTGGGGTCATTGGCAGTGGAAAAAGCACGCCCTTGGGCTTGCCTGTTGTGCCACTTGAGTAGAGCATGTCGGCGCCGTCGACTCGGTCAGCCAAGGGCGTGGAAGATGCCGTGGCGACGGCATCTTCGTAGGAGCCGTAGTGGGTGGTTGTGGAATCCAACATCAAACGCACCTCGACTGCCGGGGTGTCTGCAACAATCTCCTCGGCTTGGTCAGCCTTATATGCGGAAGTTATAAAAACACGAGCTCCGCAATCGTTGATGATGTGCACGAGCTCGCCGCTCGTTAAGCGACTGGAGCAGGCGGTGTAAATCAGGCCTGCGTAATGACAGCCCCAGATCACCTCCATGTAGCGCGGATGATTCTCCATGCACAGGGCAACGTGGTCACCTGTCTTCAAACCGTGGCTTCGAAAAAGGTTTGAGAGCCGATTGGCGGCTGCATCAAGCTCGGCATATGTCATCGTGAAGCCACTCTCGAGCATGACCACTGCGGGTTTGTCGGGAGTGACCTTGGCAAAATCCTCTGGAAACATCAGAGTCAAGGTATCGCAGCCGAGAACCCGTTCCACACGTGGTCACGACGTGTGCAGAGGAGCCTTTCCCTTGTATAGGCTCAATTCCCATGAGCGTTGTTACCGAAGAATCCCTAATTGATCAACTAATCGATGACTTATTGGCGAAATTTCCGCCCAAGACCACGGCTCCCCAGGAGTTCCTGGGCGCTCAATTTGATCGTGGTCTCGCATGGGTCCATTTTCCAGAAGGCCATGGAGGTCTCGGGTTGAGCCCGAAGTTTCAAAAGGCGATTAACGAGCGCATCTTTGCCGCTGGTGGACCCAACCCAGTGATGGCCAATCCGATCGGACACGGTATGTGTGGTCCAACCGTGGTGGAGTGGGGTTCGGAAGAACAGAAGACTCGTTATCTGCGCCCTTTGTTCACGGGCGAAGAAGTGTGGTGCCAGTTGTTCTCAGAGCCGGGCGCTGGTTCAGATGTTGCTGGACTCTCGGCGCGTGCCGTGAAAGACGGCGAAGAGTGGATAATCAATGGTCAAAAAGTATGGACCACGCTCGCGCATCTCTCACGTTGGGGTCTGCTTTTGGTCCGCACTGACACCGAAGCTGTGAAGCACGCTGGTCTCACCGCATTCGTTGTCGACATGCACGCACCTACGGTTGAGGTTCGCCCGTTGCGGCAGATGACCGGCGAAGCAGAGTTCAATGAGGTCTACTTCACAGATACCCGAATTCCGAGCGCAGAGATGCTCGGTAAGCCTGGAGACGGCTGGCGCGTGAGCATCACCACCTTGATGAATGAGCGCGTCTCAATTGGAGGTGCGATTCCTTTGCGCGGTTCAGGCACCATTGGTTTGGCAACCCGCCTTAGGTCGACGCTTTCCTATGAGAGCAAGACCCCAGTCAATCGTGACGCTCTTATGAAGGTTTGGATTCGGGCAGAGTTGTTGCGACTCACAAACATTCGAGCCTCGCAAAACCGTCGTTTAGGTGTACCTGGTCCTGAAGGTTCCATTGCCAAGATGGAGCACGCGAATGTCAACAAAGATATTTACGAGTTGTGCGTGAATCTGATGGGTATGGAGGGCACTCTTTACAGCAGTTACGAGATGGTGCGTCCAAAGACCGCATCTAGCTACGAATCGCTGCAGAAGTCGTTCCTTCGTAGCCGGGCCAACTCCATTGAGGGCGGTACCACCGAGGTGATGAAGAACATCTTGGGTGAGCGAGTACTTGGATTGCCTGGCGATGTCCGCGTCGATCGAGAAGTCCCGTGGAGCAAAGTTCCTCGTAACTGAGTTAGACCCCAGTTTGAAGTAGTTCGCCAAGAAACATTGCGGCGAGCCCAAACAAGAGAGTCATTGCGCCACCAACACCCTTGGCCACTTTTGAGTTTCCTAGGGAGTGAACAACTGCGGCTGTCGCTGACAAGCCTGCGCAAAAGAGTTTGACGAATAACACAACCTGGTATTCGGTACTTAGATCGCCAACATTGATTTCTGCGATGCTCCATATCCCAGTAAGCGTCGCAACCAAGAAAGCTGGCCACGATAAGCGAGCAAATTGACGCGCAACCAAAGACAGCAATTCACGATTGCCTGTTCGAACGACAGGCACGATTCCCGCGAGCACTATTTGGCCACCGACCCAGACGGAAGCTGCAACCACGTGTAAAAAGAGCCGCCATGTTTCACTGGTTGGATTCAACATCTACAACTCCTTAGTTTTGAAGCGAGGACAAGACCTCACTGGCGGCAATGTAACGATCATCAACACGCGGAACATCTGTTGGAGCTACCAACATCACCTGACAAGCGAGATCTATAGCTTGTTGCAGTTCACGAATGTTTCGTGGTGGAGGGAAGTACTCATCTTCATCACTGACGGTCACCTCTTCAACCCCGTTACGAGGTTGGAGACGATTTATTACTGCCTCGACAAGTTCCTCTGGCGCTGAAGCTCCGGCAGTGACACCGACGATTCCCACAAGATCATTTGGTAATTCATCTGCAGAATTGACACGCAGCACTCGGTTGCATCCCGCTTCGATTGCGAGTTTCTCTAGCGCCACCGTATTGGATGAGTTGGGTGAGCCAATCACGATGATGGCATCACATCGCGGTGTGATGTTCATCAAAGCACTCTGACGGTTTGTTGTAGCGAAGCACAGATCACTGCGCCCTGGTGACCAGACGTTGTCAAAGCGCTTACGCACCGCTACTGCAACTCCCTCCCAATCCCGATGAGAAAGTGTTGTCTGCGCAAGCAGTGCGACGGGTTGGTCAAAATCAGGCAAAGCCTCAACTTCACTTACAGACTCAACGCGTGTGATTGAATTTGGCGCCACCGCCATGGTTCCAACTGCTTCCTCATGGCCCTCGTGTCCGACATATACGATTCGAAAACCTTTTCCGGCGCGTACCTTGACTTCATGGTGCACTTTGGTCACCAGCGGACAAACGGAATCGACGACATAAGAGCCACGATCTCGCGCAGCTGACACAACTTCAGGAGCGGAACCATGCGCGGAAAGCATTATTGGGCGTCCCTCGGGCACATC
>CAIYHK010000142.1 GCA_903925985.1 uncultured Actinomycetes bacterium | reverse complement strand
CCACCTCTGATCCGAAAGCGGCAGTTCACTCACATGGTGCAACCGTGCGGCACGCCCACAACTTGTGGCAGATGCGTGATCTTCAGGACGATGATGTCCTCTACACGCCGATGCCACTGTTTTGGGTTGGTGGTTTTAGCTACACACTCATTGCCTGCATGTACGCAGGCTCGGCTGTCGTTTTTGAAGAACAATTTGAACCTGGTGCAACTCTTGAGTTGATTGAACGTGAGCGAGTTACGCAAGTTCTTGGTTGGCCACATATTGGCAAGGCGCTAGTGGACCATCCTGATTTCAAGACTCGTGATCTTTCATGCATTCGGGCAGGTAATTTCACTGCGCTGTTACCCCCTGATCTGCAGGCCGAGGCTGAGATTCCAAAAGCGACATCGCTTGGGATGACCGAAACACTTGGGCCTCACACTTTTGATTCAAGGCAACCTCTACCACCAGAAAAACTTGGGAGCTTTGGTTACTCAGTGCCGGGTGTGGAGCACAAAATCGTTGACCCGATCACTGGCGAAGAAATGCCAACTGGCTCAGTAGGTGAGGTTTGGCTTCGCGGCTACTCACTGATGTTGGGCTTCCACAAGCGTGAACGTGCAGATACTTTTACTCCCGACGGCTGGTATCGCACTGGTGATGCTGGCCGCTTTGATGAAGATGATCACTTCTATTTCACGGGACGCATGGGCGACCTGATTAAGACATCAGGAATGAATGTGACACCGCGAGAAGTTGAGGAAGTTCTGGAAGCCATACCAGAGGTGGTACTCGCATTTGTCGCTGGTATCGACCATCCCGTACGAGGGCAAGACGTGGTCGCACTGGTGGCGTTGAGACCAGGGCAGTCGCTCGATGAGGAGACTGCTCGGGCAAAGGTGAAGGAACAGATCGCTAACTACAAAGTGCCACGACACATTGCAGTGTTTGCCGATCAGAATCAGTTGCCTTGGCTCGACTCAGGGAAGTTGGACCGCAGACAGGTCACCGCAATGCTCGCCGAACGTTTCGGCGAGTCTTAGTTAGCAGACATCAGGTCAGCTAGCACCTGACGGCGCAGCAGCTTGCCTGTGTCAGTGTGGGGCAGCGATTCACGTATCACGATGCGATCTGGTGTCTTAGAAGACCGCAACAGGTCGCGACAGTGATTGCGAAGCTGCTCAGTATCGGCCCGCGCACCAGGGCCAAGCACAACGGCTGCTTCGATGCGCTGGCCCCATTCGTCGTCTGGAACGCCAACAACTGCTGCGTCGACAACATCAGGATGGCGCAGCAAGGCATCTTCAATCTCGGCTGGTGCGATGTTCTCGCCGCCACGGATGATCGTGTCATCGGTGCGACCCTCAATGAATAGATAACCGTCTTCGTCAATCCAGCCGCGATCACGTGTGTAGAACCATTCACCTGATTCCAGGCCACGGGTTTGACCCAAGTACTCACCTGATACTTGCTTGCCACGAGCCCAGATTTCACCGTCACGGATCTCGACTTCAATGCCCGGCACAATTTTCCCTGCCGATCCGAGACGCTCCCTCGCTTTTGGGTCGCCAGTCAATGCGGCACGGTGATCATCAGGGGTCAGCATGGCAAGAGTTGAACTCGTTTCCGTGAGTCCGTAAGCGTTAGCAAATCCCGCATCAGGGAATGCTCGCAACGCACGCTCAAGCACCGTGATTGGCATTCGTGCACCACCGTAGGAAAGCACTTGCAACGTAGGGCACTCTGCTGAGCTCTCACCAAGTACATCTACCACTCTGGCCAGCATCGTAGGGACAAGAAATGCGTGTGTGATGTTCTCGCTACGAAT
>CAIYHK010000141.1 GCA_903925985.1 uncultured Actinomycetes bacterium | reverse complement strand
GCGAGAGAGCGTCCAGTCAAATCTGACTCCTCAAGCACCACCACCGCATTCTCTGCCGCTAACAACTTGGCATTGTGTAGCTGATGGTTCTCTGCGGCCTGGGGCCACGGAACAACGATCGCGGGGACTCCAACCGTCACAACTTCTGCAAGGGTCGATGCGCCCGCCCGCGTGATCAGCACATCTGCTGCCGCCAACACATCAACCATCAAATCTTCATAACCAACCACGGTGTAGCGAGAGGCGCCCAGTTCGGGCATGCGGTGAGATTCAAGGAAGCGCGCACCAGCAACATGACGAAATACGTACTGTCCGGTGGTTTCTGCACCTTGATCGAGAATCTCCGTAGCGACAACAAATGCATCATTGATTGCTTTTGAGCCCAGAGATCCACCCACTGCAACAACAAAGAATTCATGTGGTTCAACGCCGAGTCGTTCACGAGCAGAGTCGGCAGCGGAGGGCCGATCAAGTTTGCGCAGTTCCCGCCTCACGGGTGCACCGGCACGAACCGCATGCGGCAGAGAAAGATCGTTACCTGAGACTGCCGTTGCAACAGCTCGCCTCGCAAGGATGCGTGTCGCCAGACCAGGAGTCGCTTCGTAACACACAACGACCAATGGGATTCCTTTGAGAACTGCAGCCAAGCTGAGCGGCACCGATGCATATCCACCGACTGCAACGACCGCCTGCGGTTGGTTCGCCTTCACCCAATCAAGACTTCGTTTGAGTGAAACAAGCAGACGCGGAATCATCTTTAAGTTGCGCACAATGCCGTCCAGGCTTAGCGAACGCTGCAGACCACTAACTGGAAGAAAACTCGCTGTCACGCCTGTTGGCGGCAATAACCGAGTTTCGATACCTCTTTCAGTACCGAAGTAATGAAGCTCACTTTTGTCGTATCCGATGTCCTGGAGGGACTCAAATATTGCGATCGCAGGGACAACGTGTCCCGATGTGCCACCTCCAGTGACGACTATCAATCGACCGCCCTCGCGGACCACGCGCTTACCCACGCAAATATCGTGACACGCATTGCACCGCGGGTCAGGACACCCGCATATTTCGTGCAACCTGCAACAACAAACCAATCGCCGTCATTGACACCAGCAACGAGCTTCCACCGTAGGAAATCAACGGCAGTGTGAGCCCTGTAACGGGGATCAAACCAGAAACACCTCCGATATTGATGATTGCTTGAATCACAAACCAGAAAGTGATGCCGCCTGCAAGAAGCGCGCTGAAGTGGTCACGAGCACTGATCGCGGCTTGGAAGCCGAAGAATGCAAGGGCAAGGAATCCACCCAGAATTACAACCACACCGGCCAAACCAAGTTCTTCAGCAATGATCGCAAAAATGAAGTCACTATGCGCGAGCGGGACATAGCCCCACTTGCCAGTGCCTTGACCGATGCCCGCACCAGTGACCCCACCATTCGAGATTGAGAGGATTGACTGGTAAACCTGATAGGCGTAATGCCCTTTGTTGTCTTCCAGATTCAAAAACGCTGTGAACCGCATCCGACGTCGATCATCGGTCATTGCCAAAGCCACACCAGCAAGCCCAGACATCAATGCGACACCAGCAACATTGCGTGCGCGAATGCCCGCCATCATCATCACGCCGATCATGATTGCCGCAAACACAATCGCTGTACCGAGGTCTTTTTGGATGAAGCTCAGAAAAGAGGCAAATCCCATGATTGCTAGGCACGGAATCATCGTTCGCTTGATGTCATGAATTTCTTTCTGACGTCGCTGAAGGATGTCTGCACAGTAAAGAAGTACTGCAAGCTTCAGAATCTCTGAAGGCTGAATTGTGAAAGCCCCAATCCCGATCCATGCCCGCGCACCGTTCACCGAAATGCCCATCGGCGAGAATGGAGCCAGCATGAGCAGGTAAGAAACAAGCAGTAGTGGGCCTACGAACTTGCGCCACGCTGTGTACGGCGTTCGGTAGGCGACCAATCCACAAATCAAACCAAAGCCCGCCCAAATGCACTGACGGATAAAGAGTCTCCACGGAGATTCACCTGCGTGCAGTGAGGTCACCGAAGAAGCTGAAAGAACCATCACCAGCCCAAGCATCACAAGCACTCCCGCAGCCATGAGGATTGCATAGAAGGCCATACTTGGAGCGTTTGTTGCAAGATTGCGCTGCTTGATGAGTCCAACCTTGTCAAGCATCTCGCGACGGCGATCGGCCACCGTGCGGTACGGTGCCGCTGGGCGGTAAATCTCACCTGTGACATCAAAGATTGGTGTGCTCACTTTTATTTCTCCTTGCTTTGCTGACTCAAAACTTCACGCACGCAACGAACAAAGTCATCACCGCGCTCGCTGTAATTGCGATACCAGTCAAAACTTGTACAAGCTGGCGAAAGAAGAACTGTGTCGCCATTAGTTGCTAAGGCACGTGCCGTACGGACTGCATCAATCATCGAATAAGCCGGGTGCACTTCGCGGATACCGTTGAATGCCGCAGTCAGTGCCTCGATGCCTTCACCGGTAGCCACAACTGCTTTGATGTGGTCGGCTTCGTGCACAAGCTCACCAAGATCAAGATCTTTGTTGCGGCCCCCCGCGATCAACACAACCGATGCAAACGAGCGGATCGCAGCCCGTGCCGCATGAGGTGATGTTGCTTTTGAATCGTCGTACCATGCAACACCGTTGTCATCGGCGATGAACTCAATCCTGTGGTGAGGCGGTGTGAAGTTCCGTAGCGCAACTTCGGCATCAGCGATACTCGCCTGACCAGACTCAATTGCCAATGCGCACGCAGCAAGCGAGTTATCAATGTCGTGAGGAAGTGCGCGCCACATCTCTGCGACACTCACAATTGTCTCACCGCGCGCCATCAACGCTCCAGAACCGACCGAATAATCCCCACCCAAGCCGAATCCAACTTTTCTTCCCATAACACTGGCTGCGAAGTTTGCAATCTCTGGTGTATTTGCTGGGTAGACCACGACATCACTTGCGAGATTGTTGCGCCAGATCTGCTCCTTGGCGGCGCGATACGAGGAGAGCGAATCGTGCCAGTCAAGATGATCCGGCGAAAAATTCAGCCAAGTCGCTGCCGTAGCACGGAATTTCTTGATCGTGGCCAGTCGAAAGCTTGAACACTCCACCACGAACACATCAACATCCTC
>CAIYHK010000140.1 GCA_903925985.1 uncultured Actinomycetes bacterium | reverse complement strand
TATCTGTCGTGCAAGTTTGGCAAACAACTTTCCGCGGGCCTTGTCTGCGGCGCCCTTCTTGTGCTTGATAGTTGCCCATTTGGAATGGCCAGACATATTTTCTCCTAACTCTTTGTCGCCACTGCGGCGTTCTCTACCCGGTTAACAAAAATTCTGTGCACCCTTGAATCGAAAGAGAGTTCGGGGTGAAACGCCGCCGCCATGCAATTGCCTTCAGCAACTAGCACTGGTGAATCCTCGAATGTTGCAAGAACCTCCACATCGGAGCCAAGGTCCGACACACGAGGTGCCCGGATGAAAACAGCATGAAAAGGCGCATTCAAACCACTGATCTGAATGTCCGTCTCAAATGAGTCAACTTGGCGCCCGTAGGCGTTGCGTTGGACGGATATGTCCATGGCGCCAAAGGAGACTTGATCATCGCGGCCATCACTCACTTGGCGCGCAAGAAGAATCATCCCGGCACATGTGCCGAACACGTGTAGCCCAGAGTCAATTCCTTCTTTCACCGCAGCAAACAAACCCGACCGCAGCAGGAGATTAGACATAGTTGTCGATTCCCCACCAGGGAGTATCAACCCTGAAAGCCCTTCTAGATCTTCAGCGACACGAACTTGGCGCGACTGAATCCCACACTCAGACAGTGCACTCTGATGCGCTGCAAATGCACCTTGCAACGCCAATACCCCGACTTCCACCTGGAGGCCTCCCATCGGGCACGCCGTCACCAGCCTCGTTCAGCGAACTTTTGGTTTACTTCGTCCATGCCTATTCCGGTCATGGGCGCTCCGAGTCCGCGTGACACCTTCGCAAGAATGTGCGGATCCCTGAAGTGCGTGGTCGCTTCCACAATTGCCTTTGCGCGCGGCGCTGGATCGTCAGACTTAAAGATTCCCGAACCAACAAACACTGCTTCAGCTCCCAACTGCATGGCGAGTGCAGCATCAGCTGGCGTGGCAATGCCACCGGCACAGAACAATGGAACCTGCAGCCATCCAGTTTCGGCAATTTCCTGCACTAATGGCAGGGGTGCTTGGAGTCGCTTTGCCCATTCAAACAATTCAGCGGAGTCAGCCTGCGTGATCTTGCGCATGTCACCAATGATCGAGCGAAGGTGACGCACGGCTTCCACGATGTTGCCAGTTCCGGCTTCACCTTTGGAGCGAATCATCGCGGCCCCTTCAGAGATGCGACGCAGAGCTTCACCAAGGTTGGTAGCACCACAGACGAAGGGCACAGCGAACTGAAACTTGTCAATGTGATGGGTCTCATCGGCTGGAGTTAAAACTTCGGATTCATCAACAAAGTCGACACCAAGTGATTCAAGAATCTGTGCTTCGACAAAATGACCAATTCGAGCCTTTGCCATCACCGGAATCGATACAGCGGCTTTGATGCCCTCAATCATTTCTGGATCGCTCATTCGCGCGACGCCACCATCTCGGCGGATGTCTGCAGGCACACGCTCAAGTGCCATCACCGCGCACGCGCCAGCATCTTCGGCGATGCGCGCTTGCTCAGGAGTGACGACATCCATGATGACGCCACCCTTCATCATTTCTGCCAGACCGCGCTTAACGGTCATTGAACCCTTTTGGGAGGAGCTAGACATGTCCTCCATCGTAGGCATTTAGCCGACGAAGTCCACCGTTAGTGGGTCTTTCCCCGCCTCTACATAAACACCGCGGTCCTTACGAGGGAGGTCCACCCAAGTCCGGCCTGGGGTCAACTTGATTGGCTTGCCGGCTGAATCAAGAAGCGAGAACACGCTAAGACGGTCGTCGCGCGTCCAGGTGCCTACGTAGAGCTTGCCGCCAGTGAAAACCCATGCAATTCCTGTTCCCACGGTCTGCGCCTCAGGTGATCTTGGGTCAGCAGGGCTTGCTTCATAATCGACAAACAGCACAACCACGTTCTCGGTGGTGAGGGGCTTGCCCTTTTCATCAACCTCACCTTCGCGATCGACAAAACGCGTATATGAACCGGCAATTTCATTCCAGACCCAAGTCAGATCAACACCATCCATTGAGATGTTGACACCAGCACTACCAATCGCAGTCGCCGCGAAAGATTCATCTTCTTCACGGTACAAAAACTGTGCTGGTGGCGCCTTCGTGTCCTTCCCTGCTATCGGGAGAGTCTTGACTATCGACGCATAAAGGTTGTGAGGAGCCGATCTTGCATTGTCGCGAAAGAAGGACGCATACGGAAGCGCGGCGGTAGCCGAGGCGTCAATGAGATCAGATTCACGGATCGCCTGAGTGACCTTGGAGTTACCACCACTCCACATCAAGATCGGACGCATCAAAGAACCAAGAAGATTGATGTCTTGGGTGCGACCACTGCGGATTGGTCCAACTGGTTCTGGCAGTTGTGAATGAAATACCGCTGCAAAACGCGTGAGGTTCTCCACATTTTCTTCATACACAATGTCGGCAAGATTTAGGCCTGTTTGGGGCCGAGCTGATGGATGGTTGTCAATCTTCACCGCAACTGCGGGGCGAGTGAGCAGGGCTTCATCGTCATTCGGCAAACCCGTTAGTGGCGCTACGGG
>CAIYHK010000139.1 GCA_903925985.1 uncultured Actinomycetes bacterium | reverse complement strand
CCCTCGTGAGAAGAGTGTTATCAATTCCCCACAGAACGTCAGCCTCGGGGTTGCCAGCTGTGACACTCGCCTTGGCCAATAATTCACCCGCATCACCGCCCGTAACAACTTCAACTTCGTAACCAGTTTGGGCCGTGAAATCATCAAATATGCCTTCGCTGACTACAAAGGAGTCGTAGGCGAGAAGTCTGACCTTGGTTGGTGCCGACTTTTCTTGATTACCGCAACTGATTAAGAAGATGCCAGAACAGACCAAAAATGTTGCGATGGTTCGTTTCATTAGTTTTTCTCCTCGTGAATAATCACCAGCAACACACCGGATTGAATGCGCACACGGAGTCGCTCATCAGTTGTGACATTGCTGACTCCACGACTGGCCCAGGAAACTAATTGTTCGTCATTGAGCGGCCACCGCAATCCAGCAGTAGTGACACCCTCCACGTGCCCTGCAATCGGCACAAGTCCCACCGTGGTGCCAACAGCACACGAGAGGTCAATGGCAGTTGGGCCATGAACCACGTGCACCTTTGCATCTCCGATGTGGGCAACGACATCAATACCCACAAGACGTGGATTAGCGAGAGTATGCATCACGCCGAGATGGTGATCAATACGGTCGCCACCGCCGTAGAGAATTACCAGCGTTTGGTGACCATTGTCGAGTGCCCACTCAATTGCGAGTTCGGTGTCGGTTTGATCTTTGTCATTAGGTGCCGTGTGCAGAGTTGTCACATTGACCCGTGCATGCTCGAGGTCATCTTTGGTGATTGAGTCCAGATCGCCAACCAAGACATCAACACCGAGTCCCAAAGCACGCGCATGGAGATAGCCCGAATCAACAGCTATAACCAAAGGATCATGGGGAAGTGTCTCAACGACCGAGCGGCGGGGCATTTCTCCACCAATCACCAACACCGCTGGTCTTGAGATATTGGTCGAATTCATACTTCCTCCGCTGGCATTACCCAGATCAGGTTTTCGGGTCGGTGGTTGTCGCCACCCTCTCAGCCCGCGATTACGAGCTCCCCGGTTAAAAACCAATGCTATCGCCAGAGGCCAAACTGCGACCTGTCAATCTGTGAGGCGCGCGGTTAGCCTTTAGGGCGTGAGTCCACTTTCTCCATTCGCCGCTGCGACCGACAGCACAAACCAGATCATTGAGATCACCGAACTTGCGCACGGGAAACTCGTTGCCCTTCGTGATGAGGAGCCAGATTCTGTGGATCTTGGGCTCAGGCTTGAGATCATCTCCGGGCCCGGTGAACCGTTTCGTTACGACTTGGCTTTTGAGACCGTGACCAAGGCTGCCATCAATGAAGAAGTGCGGACCATCAACGGCCTGAAGATCATCTTGCCGATCAAAGACATTGAACTGTTGAATGGCTCCACACTCGACTTCGCCGATTCATCCGGCTTTGTGATGCGCAATCCAAACAAGCCAGCACCACTGGAAGTCAACATTGAAGGGCTGGTGAAGGGCGATGAGCTCTCAGCGGCAGTCGAAGCAGTGATCGCGGTCGATGTGAATCCGATGCTGGCTGCTCACGGTGGGTACGTCACTTACGTAGGGCACAACGGTGAAGGCGTGGTGTTCACATCGATGGGTGGTGGATGCCAAGGATGTTCAATGAGCAAGATGACCAT
>CAIYHK010000138.1 GCA_903925985.1 uncultured Actinomycetes bacterium | reverse complement strand
GTTGCTGATGTTCAGCACAGCGGTCCCATGGTGGTCGTGCGTACACCGCCTGGTTGCGCGCACGTTGTTGCGTCCGCGCTTGACCGTTCAGGGATGGACGGCTTGATCGGCACGGTTGCTGGTGACGACACAATTTTTTGTATTGCGGAAGAAAAATTAGGTGGCAAGGCGCTCGCTATTCAGTTGCGTGGTCTCGCGGGGTTGGAAGAGGTAGGCAAATGAATTCTGAGAATAAACACCTCTGGCATGGTCGCTTTGAATTAAAAGCCGCAGATGATCTCATGGCGTACACAGAGAGCATCAGTTTCGATCGTCGGCTGTGGCTTGATGACATTACGGGTTCACGTGCCCACGCTCGAATGCTCGGCCATGTTGGCTTGTTGTCCGTCAATGAAGTGGATGCAATCATCCAGGCGTTGGCAACCATCGAAAAGGAAATGCTGAGTAGCGAGTTTCGTTTCCTCGACTCAGATGAGGACATTCACACCGCGATCGAGCGCCGAGTCACCGAGATAGCGGGTGCGGCGGGCGCCAAACTCCACACTGCAAGAAGCCGTAATGACCAAGTGGCAACTGCGTTCAGACTTTGGACTAAGCGAGAGCTCGGGGTGGTGTGTGGTCATATCGCTGATCTGTGTCGAGTATTTCGAGAGAAAGCGGAAACAGCAGGCTTCGGATCAGGCGCCGCATATTTACCTGGATATACACACCTCCAACGCGCACAACCTGTGCTTTTGTCGCATCATCTTCTTGCGCACGGTTGGGCTTTCATGCGCGACATCGAACGGCTCCATGATGCGATTAAGAGATTAAATGTCTCACCACTTGGTGCTGGCGCCCTTGCAGGGACCTCGCTTCCCATTGATCCTGAATTCACCGCCAACGAACTCGGATTTGCCAAGCCATTTGACAATTCATTGGATGCGGTCAGCGATCGTGACTTTGTTGCCGAATCGCTCTCCGCACTGGCTCTAGTAGCGGTCCACCTCTCGCGTCTTGGTGAAGAGTGGGTGCTTTGGACATCTGAAGAATTCGGCTTTGCGAAATTGAATGACGCTTGGGCGACTGGGTCGTCGATGTTGCCGCAGAAAAAGAATCCGGACATCGCGGAATTGGCGCGGGGCAAAAGCGGTCGATTGATCGGCAACCTCACGGGGTTTTTGGCAACAATGAAGTCGCTTCCACTGGCTTACAACCGCGATCTCCAAGAAGACAAAGAGCCGTTATTCGATGCCGTTGATCAGGTTCGTCGCGGCCTAATTGCTATGAGTGGCATGATCTCGACAGCGAGTTTTAATACTGAGCGGATGCAAACTGCCGCTGATCAACCAACCATGGCGGCTACCGACCTTGCTGAATACTTGGTAAGGCGTGGAATTCCGTTCCGGGAATCACATGCAATTGTTGGGTCGATGGTGCGCAAGGTTGTAGATGAAGGCGCACAATTGCGTGATCTGGTTGCTACCAGTGAGCACTTTGGCGACGATGCACTAGAACTCTTGAATCCTGGATCGGCTGTGGCAAATCGCAGTTCGCGTGGTGCAGCAGGACCAAACGCTGTTCCCGATCAAGTCGCGAGATACGACGCCGAACTTAAGCGAGTGACTGTCCACTAAACGGCAAGCACTAATCCACCAACCACTTGAGGTCCATGCCGTGGTAGCCAACTAGTGCAAGCGTGTGTTCCGTTGGTGCGTCACCCCGCCAAATCGTTGCCCGCAAATCTGCGGTAGCGCCGGCGGGCTCCATTCTCAACCAGACCAATGGATTCTCGGGTGTGGCATTTGAACCATGATCGCCAAGGGCGGCGCGCACGCCGTCTTTTGTTGCGCTTGGGAAGTACTGCCACGCGATGGAGTGCCAGGCAACCCGCACTCCATTTGAATGGCTACGCAGGCGTCGGTCAATCCAAGTGGCTGCATCTTCTTTGTCCACTTTGAAGTCCGTCGTGCGGGCGATTTCGATTGCCTTTTTGAGTCGTGTGAAACGTTCAATCTGATCGGGCCAAACGAATGAGAGCAATTTCAACGTGTCGGCGTCGTTGTTGACATCGATAGGGAAAACATCACAACCATGCAGGTCG
>CAIYHK010000137.1 GCA_903925985.1 uncultured Actinomycetes bacterium | reverse complement strand
TACACAGGTTGCGCACTTGGGCAGCACTGGATGGACAATGGTGAGCACGCGCTCATCGTGTACGACGACTTGTCAAAGCAAGCCGAGGCGTACCGCCAGATGGCGTTGTTGCTTCGTCGTCCACCAGGCCGTGAGGCATACCCTGGCGACGTTTTCTATCTCCACTCACGTCTTCTCGAGCGTGCTGCAAAGTTGTCCGATGAAAAGGGCGCAGGTTCACTCACTGCGTTGCCAGTTATCGAAACAAAAGCAGGCGACGTGTCGGCATACATTCCAACGAACGTGATCTCCATCACCGACGGTCAGGTGTATCTCCAGGACAACTTGTTCAAGTCCGGTGTACGCCCCGCTGTTGACGTAGGTGTATCGGTGTCCCGCGTAGGTGGTGCTGCACAGACCAAAGCAATGAAGAGCGTGTCAGGAACACTGAAGCTTGACCTTGCACAGTTCCGTGAACTTGAAGCATTCGCCACATTTGGTTCCGAACTTGACGCCGTGTCGAAGGCACAGCTTGAGCGCGGTTACCGCTTGGTGGAACTGCTGAAGCAAGGCCTCAACTCACCAATGCCAGTTGAAGAGCAAGTTGTTTCCATTTTTGCGGGAACCAAGGGTTACCTCGACGACATTCCAGTAGCTGATGTTCGTCGCTTTGAATCTGAATTGTTGGAGTACACGCGCGCACGCCACGGTGCAATGCTCGCAGAGCTTCGCACCAACGGTAAGGCCGATGTTCCTTCAGATCTTGGTGACATTGTCACCACGTTCAAGGCACAGTTCAAGGTCACCGGTCCAAAGGCCGGATCCGTAGATCCCACTGCAACCAGCGCCGATGCACTTGGTGACGCAGCAAGTGACAAGACCCTCGCGACGGAGTAATTAAGTGGCTGGCGGTCAGGAACGCATTCTGCGCGGACGTATTCGTTCCGTGCAGGCGACGAAGAAAATCACACGCGCGATGGAGCTCATTGCTGCGTCGCGCATTGTGAAGGCACAGCAACGCGTGGCTGCTGCCGTGCCGTACAGCGATTTGATCACCGAAGTTGTTCGTGATTTGTCTGCTGCAGGCGCAGGTTCGTCGGCACCATTGTTGGCAGGTCGTGAGACCGTCAAGAATGTGTGTTATGTGGTTCTCACTGCAGACCGCGGACTCTGCGGTGGCTACAACTCCGGAGTGATGCGCGCCACTGAAGGCGAAATCAAAGAAGATGCACTTCAAGGTCGTGGCCACACAATTATTGCGATTGGTCGTAAGGCCGAGGGCTACTTCCGCTTCCGCGGATACAACGTGGGTCGTTCATTCACCGGTTTTACTGACAGCCCTACATATGCCGTTGCAAAAGAAGTGGGCGAGTATGTCACCGGTTTGTATGAATCTGGTGAAGTCGATCGCGTTGAGTTGGTCTACACACGCTTTGTTTCTGCCGGTAACCAAGAAGTAGTGCAACGTCCGTTAGTTCCGCTCGATACTGCAACCACAGAAGGTGGCGATGGCAAGAACGAGTCCGGTCGTGACTATGAGTTCGAACCATCACCCGATGCAATTCTCGAAACACTTCTTCCGCGCTACGTGGAAGCTCGTGTGTATGCAGCGCTTCTCAACGCAGCGGCATCGGAACATGCGTTCCGTCAGCGCGCAATGAAGTCCGCAACGGACAACGCAGAAGAACTAATCAAGAACCTTTCACGAATCATGAACCGAGCCCGCCAGGACTCGATCACTACCGAAATCATGGAAATCGTCGGCGGCGCCGAAGCCATGTCGGCAGGAAACTAAGAGCGAACAAGTAGGAGAAATCCAGATGAGCATGACAGAGACAAATCAAGACGGACGGGTAGTAGCAATTGCTGGCCCCGTTATCGACGTTGAGTTCCCTCGCGGCGCACTGCCCGAGTTGAACTCAGCAATTGAGTTCGACATTGTGGTTGACGGCGTCACCACAAAGGTTCTCGCCGAAGTTGCACAGCAGCTTGGCGACAGCCGCGTGCGTGCCGTGTGCTTGAAGCCAACAGACGGTCTTCGTCGCGGCACCCCCGTGCGCGACACCGGCCACGGCATTCAGGTGCCTGTTGGAAACCGCACACTTGGTCACGTATGGAACGTGTGGGGCGAAGTGCTCGACG
>CAIYHK010000136.1 GCA_903925985.1 uncultured Actinomycetes bacterium | reverse complement strand
AGTCACTTGCCAATCAGGCTGTTCGATACTGCTCGTCAGGTCATTGTGCCTTTCGAACCTGGTCCGCGTGTACTGATGTACACCTGCGGCATTACACCGTACGATGCAACGCATATCGGACATGCGGCGACCTTTATGGCATATGACGTTTTGCAGCGTCGACTCATTGATCTCGGCCACGAGGTTCGTTGCGTTCGAAATGTCACCGACGTTGATGATCCGCTTTTTGCTAAAGCTCGCCAACTTGGCGTGCACTATCTCGATTTAGCGGCCGGCGAAGAGGCTCGTTTTGAACGCGACATGGAAGCACTCAATGCTTTGCCCGTGTACTCAACTCCTCGTGCGTCCTCAGCAATTCCCGATATTCGCGGCTTCATCGGAATGGTTCTCGAGCGCGGATTCGCTTACGTCGCTGGCGGTTCGGTGTATTTCGATGTCAGCAAATTTGATTCATTCGGAAGCGTGAGTCATTACACCCGCGAACAGATGATTGAGTTCGCCCGCGAACGTGGTGGCGATGTCGATAATCCCAACAAGCGCGATCCTCTCGACTTCGTGTTGTGGCATCCGTCAGCATCTGACGAACCATCATGGGAGGCCGTCTGGGGTGCCGGCCGGCCGGGTTGGCATATTGAATGCAGTGCTTTGGCGTTACGTGAACTCGGTGAAACAATCGATTTACATGGCGGGGGAAGTGACCTCATTTTCCCGCATCACGAATGTGAACGCGCTCAGAGCGAGGCGGCCACGGGATCGCCTTTTGTGAAGCACTGGATGCACGTCGCCATGGTCTTTATGGACGGCGCCAAGATGTCGAAGTCTCTTGGCAATTTGGTCTTTGTTGATGCATTGCGAAAAGAGTGGGACCCCCGAGCAATTCGGATGGCCATCATTCATCACCATTACCGCTTTGAGTGGGAATGGACCAACGATCAAATGCCCGCGGCCCTCAAGCGTCTCAACTCCTGGGTCGGCAGTGTTGGTTCTCCAGAATCACCGAACTTGTTGAATGAAGTGCGTGAACACCTTGATAACGATTTAGATACGCCGTCGGCCATGAGCGCTATTGATCACGCAATTTCCCAAGGTTTCTCGGCTCTGGCCGCCGCCAACCTGTTGGGAATCGCCCTCTAAAAGTTCAGAACATCTCGTCACGCTAAAATTTCATGCGTAAGATTCGGTCATCGTCAGCGAGGGGCAGGTGATCTGAACCATGAAAGCACAAGGTGCCGGCAAAGCTCAGATTCGCGCTCGCAACGCATTGGCCCCAGTCGCTCGCAAGTTGTGGTCGATCGAAGTGTCAGGACTTGACCGCCTTCCCACATCTGGTCCTGCAATTCTGTGCCCCAACCACGTGAGTTTTCTTGATTCGGCCTTTTTGATGTTGGTCGTCAGTCGCAATATCTCTTTCGTTGGTAAAGCCGAATACATGGATTCGTGGAAGACGAAAATTCTCTTCCCAATGATGGGAATGATTCCGATTGATCGATCTGGTGGTGAGAAGAGCCAAGCAGCACTCGACGCTGCCGAAGATGTCCTCAGCCGAGGTGAGTTATTCGGCATGTTCCCTGAAGGTACTCGTAGTCGCGACGGGAGTTTGTACAAAGGTCGCACCGGCGCGGCGCGTTTGGCGACCAAAATCGGTTGTCCAATTTTTCCCGTTGGGATTGTTGGAACTGATGAGATACAACCACCCGATGCCAAGGCGCCCAAGTTATTCCGATCATGTTCAATCACAATTGGACGACCAGTTCGGCCCGAAAGGTACACCGCAGTTGCTGATCCTCATTTGGCATGGCGTTCAATGATTGATGAAGTGATGTTTGAAGTTCAAGCGATGACGGGGCAGGTATACAAAAACGTATATGCCGGTAAAACCGCCGATTCTGAACCGATCACGACCGGCAAAGTCGGCCACGTTCAAGATCAACCCGCCGTCTCAGTCCACTAACCGACCAAATCACGCGGTGCGCAACGGGGGATACCCGTAAACTGTTGGCAATGGCCGAGATTTCAATCACCCTTCCCGATGGATCACTGCGTGAAGT
>CAIYHK010000135.1 GCA_903925985.1 uncultured Actinomycetes bacterium | reverse complement strand
CATATCAAGATTGCTCATGATTTGGTCTCCTCTGTTTGTGTAATTGAATTATGTGAATTGGATTCCTGCGCAGACTTTGACTTTGCAGGCTTGCCTTTCGGCGCCTTCCCAGGCTTTGGCGCTGGCCCCCAAACAAAAACTGTTTTGGCGCGCTCGACTTGGTCGATTGGAAAAGTGAACTCGCCGGTTTCCAAAGCGACTGTGGCGGTAGAAGAGTCACTACGAACAAGAAGACCCTGTACTCGACGGTGACCATCAATGGCTGAGGTCAGACGTACTGCGATTTCCTTGCCCTGCTCACGAGCAAAATGTGCAGCCTTGCGCAACGGCCGTTCGAGGCCTGGGCTCGTGATCTCAAGGGTGTAGCGACCAGGCACCGGATCGGCATGATCGAGCTCGCGACCGATGAGCCGCGTGGCAACGGCAATGGTGTCAAGACTGACGCCAGACTCCTGCCCGGCAGGGGTGTCGACCGTGATTCGAAGGGTGCCCCCAGCGAACTCGAGGTCGTAAAGCTCAATTCCCAGATCGGAGATGATTGGCGCCACGAGCGATGCCACTTTGTCGAGTACGGGTGATCCGTACTGGGTCGTGGTTTCGGTCATGTTTCACCTCCTGGCTATATGTGCGCCGAGAAACAAAAGAGCGTGGGTCTTGCGGCCCACGCCCCTGGTTCACGAACTGGTCTTCGAACGTCAAAGGACCCTGAAAGTATAGCCACCCGCACTAATCTTCGCCCGAGCCCTGATTTTCTGGGCTTTGTGCCGTAAGGCCATCAGACCATTTGCGCCGCCAGGCCAACCGACCAAAAGGCACCTAGAAACACAAGGATGATGTACAGGCTTTCCACCACCTTCTTGCGTACCTTGCGCGACGACCCCGCAGATGCCGAGGTCCCCAGTCATCGACTCCTCGTGCGCGCTGGTTACATCCGTCGTGCAGCACCTGGTGGATACACGTGGTTGCCACTCGGCTGGGCGGTGTATCGGCGAGTTGAAGAAATCGTGCGCGAAGAGATGAACGCAATCGGCGCACAAGAAGTTCATTTCCCTGCGATGTTGCCGCGCGAGCCATACGAAGCGACCAACCGTTGGACCGAATACGGTGACAATCTTTTTCGCCTGAAGGATCGACGCGGCGTGGACTACCTCCTTGGCCCAACACACGAAGAGATGTTCACTTTGCTAGTGAAGGATCTTTACTCCTCATACAAAGACCTTCCGGTTTCGCTGTATCAAATTCAAACCAAGTACCGCGACGAAGCGCGCCCACGCGCAGGCTTGTTGCGCGGGCGCGAATTCTCAATGAAGGATTCATACAGTTTTGATCTCGATCAAGACGGACTCGAAAAGAGCTATCAAGCACATCGTGGTGCTTACATCAAGATCTTTGATCGACTCGGGCTTCCATACGTGATCGTGTCGGCAATGGCTGGCGCAATGGGTGGTTCGCTTTCCGAAGAGTTTCTCGCAGAATGCGAAGTAGGTGAAGACACTTTTGTGCGCTGCAGCAAATGTGATTACGCGGCAAACACTGAAGCCGTTAAATCAAACATCAATGCAGTCGACACGGGGCAATATCCAGCGGCTGCGACCATTGATACTCCTGATTCTCCGACCATTGACGCATTGGTTGATTTCCTGAACAAGCATCACAACGACAAAGCACCAAAAGGTGGCTGGACCGCAGCACACACTTTGAAGAACGTTGTAGTCAATGTTGCGCATCCAGATGGAACCAAATCACCGTTGGTCATTGGTGTCCCTGGTGACCGTGAAGTTGACCTGAAACGAGTTGAGGCCCAACTATCACCACTTGAAATCGAGCCGTTCACCGAAGAGGATTTTGCAAAACACCCAAAACTGGTGCGTGGCTACATTGGTGCAGAGATACTTGGAACCGATTCAGAGTCGGGCATTCGCTACGTACTAGATCCACGTGTTGCAAACGGGACCTCATGGGTCACCGGTGCAAACGAATTCGGAAAGCACCGAATCAATGTGGTTGCAGGACGTGACTTCACACCAGACCAACTTGTTGATGCAGTTGAGGTTCACGCCGGTGATCCGTGCCCAGAGTGTGGCAAAGACCTGCGAATTGATCGGGGCATCGAGATTGGCCACGTGTTTCAACTCGGCAAGAAGTACGCCGAAGCACTTGACCTCAAGGTTCTTGATCAGAACGGCAAGACCCAAGTAGTCACCATGGGGTCATACGGCATTGGTGTGTCACGGGTTGTCGCTGCGATTGCTGAAGCTACGCACGACGAAATCGGGCTTTGCTGGCCACGAAACATTGCACCAGCAGATGTGCACGTTGTGACCACGGGCAAAAATGGCGACGATCTGTTTTTGGCAGCTGAGAAATTCGCAACCGAGCTCGAATCTCGTGGCCTGACGGTCATCTTTGACGACCGCAATGGTGTTTCACCTGGGGTCAAATTCAAGGATGCTGAACTGTTGGGCATGCCCGTTATCGCCGTGATCGGCAAGAAGTTTGACTCGGGACACATCGAAGTGCGCGAGCGCAAGTCCGGGATTCAACACGAAGTTCCGATCGAAGACGCAATCAACACGGTTGTATCAATTAGCAAGGGTCACTGATGTTTCGTCTCCACGGCAGTGTGCAGCACTACCAGTGGGGCGACAAATATTTCATTCCACGCTGGATTGGTACCACCGTTGACGGCTCACCGTGGGCCGAGCTGTGGTTTGGAACCCACGAATCGGGGCCCACGAATGCAACCGATGCGAACGGTAAATCGCAGCCGCTGACTCAGATTGTCGGTGAACTCCCCTACCTAGTGAAAATTCTGGCGACTAGTGCGCCACTGTCTTTACAAACCCATCCAACTGCAGCCCAAGCCGCCGAAGGTTTCGCGCGCGAGGCATCGATACTGCAAGCCGGCCGCAACTATCGCGACCCGAACCCAAAGCCAGAACTGCTCTGCGCAATCACACGATTCGAAGCGTTATGTGGATTTCGCGAAGTAAAAGATCTACACAGTGATTGGGTTCGTCGTGGTTGGCATGAACTCGCTTCCGATCTGCAGCACCGCGGGCTAAAGGACTTCGTTGAAGCTTCACTGCGACGCGAGATTGAATCTCCAAAGTTCAATCTTCCCGGATGGGCGGATGCAATCGTTCGCTTGTATCCAAATGACCCGGCACTTCCAGTGGCGTTGTGCATGAACCACGTAACACTTGAACCAGGTGATGCCCTCTTCTTGGGCGCTGGCAATCTTCATGCCTACTTAGATGGCGCAGGAGTTGAGGTCATGGGATCATCCGACAACGTCATCCGTGCCGGCTTCACCACCAAGCACATCGACATTGATGAGTTACTGCGAGTGGTCAATTTGGACGCTGAACCAATTGTTTTACGACATGACGGCACTGGCACCATGCTCTACGACATTCAATGCGAACTGTTTGAAGTTGCGGTAATTGATTTCCATGAGCACGCAATCGTGCAGGCCGGCGATCAATCCACCATCGTGGTTGCAACTGACGTGAAGGGCGATTCAATCCGAACTGGTGAGGTTTTATTGCTGCAGCCCGGAGAACTGTTGCGCGTGAATGGCAGTGGCAGACTCCACGTGGTTCGCTGACTCTTAGTCGCCGGTCACCTTACGAATTTCAACGATTCTCTCGTTTGCGTTGTTCGCATCGTCGCCCTTTTCCTGAAGGGCAGCCGAACGATCTTTGTTGGCTTCGCGCTCGGCGCGTGCGGTGTCGGCGCGTGCGATTGCCGCTTCGGTGCCATTTTCGTTGATGTATTCCGCCCACTCAACCAATGCTTCGACCATCTCGGATTCAGGCACCACAGCCACATTGCGTCCCTTGACGAACAGATGCCCACGCTTGTTGCCAGCCGCAATGCCAAGGTCAGCTTCGCGCGCCTCACCCGGACCATTCACCACGCAACCCATGACAGCGATCTGTAATGGCAGCTTTTTGTCAGCGAATGCCTTCATTGCGCGGTTGGCAACATCAATCACATCAATTTCGGCGCGCCCGCAGCTTGGGCAAGCAATCAAGTCAACATTTTTGCGCTCGCGCAACCCCAGCGATTCAAGGAGTGTGCGCCCAGCGATCGCCTCTTCCACCGGATCCGCAGTGAGGCTGTACCGGATGGTGTCGCCAATGCCCTCCAAAAGTAAAGCAGCGATACCTGCAGTGGCCTTTACAAGGCCTGCAGGTGGCGGACCGGCTTCGGTAACACCAAGGTGTAGTGGAACATCAGTTTGTTCGCTCAACATCCTGTAGGCCTCAACCATCAGTGGCACATTCGAGGCTTTGACAGAAATCTTCATCAGATCGAAGTCGACTTCATGGAAGTAAGCCATCTCCTGCATCGCAGACTCAACCATCGCTGCCGCAGTTAGGCCACCATGCTTTTCATACAACGATGGATCAAGCGACCCGCCGTTGACACCAATGCGAATAGGGATTTTGCGGTCGCGCGCCTCGGTCGCAACTGCCTTGATGTGTTCTGGTTTGCGAATGTTGCCGGGATTCAGGCGCAATCCTGCAACACCTGCTTCCATTGCAGCAAGAGCCATCTTGTATTGATGGTGAATGTCAGCGATGATCGGCAGCGGCGATCGCGGAACAATTTGTGCAAGCCCTTCAGCTGCTTCTTGTTCATTGCAAGTACATCGTACGATGTCACATCCCGCCGCGGCGAGAGCATAAATCTGCTGCAGCGTGCCTTCAACATCGGCGGTCTTGGTGGTGGTCATTGACTGCACCGTGATCGGTGAACCACCACCGACTGGAATACTGCCGACGTGAATCTGCTTGGTGGTGCGGCGTTCGAACATCGCTTTCATTCTGCCAGCCGAATGGCGCTATTGGTCATCCAAGTGGGTCAGTTATGTCCAGATAGAGACCCGTAGCGAACAAAAACAGCACAAGTGCGACCACAACGAATGTGACCGGCACCATCTTGGAGATATCGGCGAAGTACCTACGCCCACGCCGCGAACGCAACCGCTCGTAAGTGGCTACCGCAGCGTGGCCACCGTCAAAGGGAAGCATCGGAAACATATTGAAAACCCCTACAAACACGTTCACGGCAGCCAACAACAGAAGAACACCCTTCAGACCATCGTCGCGTCCGATCACTCCGCCAACCTGCGTGGCTCCAACAACCGTGGTTGGACGTGATTCATCGCCGACAGAATCAGAATTCGTCAGGTGCTTCACGCTGTTAATTGGGTTGAGGGCTGTGACGACTCCCCGCGCCGAGGAAGCGGCCATGTCGACGATGTCACCAAAGCCCCACCACAGTGAACGCAATGGATCCATGGTCTGGTAATCCCGAGATTGCGTGTACACACCTAGATAGGGAGTCGATTTGGTCTCATCCGCGGGATGAGTGCCGAGTGTGGCGGCAAGAACCATTTCATTTCCGCCGCGCTCGATCAGGATTTCAATCTGATCGCCGGGTTCATGGCCGATGATTGCGCGCGAGAACTGATCCCGTGTGCGCATCGATTCACCGTCTATCGCAACTATGCGATCCCCAGACAGCAGCCCTGCGGCTGCTGCTGCGGTCTCAGCAGCTGGCGCTTCCATAATGCGGACTTGACCCGTCTCTTGGTATCTCCCGGAAAATGAATAAATGCCGACAATCAGGGAAGCGGCAATCACGAGATGCATCAATGAGCCCGCCGTGATAACCAGCATGCGTTTCGGATACGACTGCGCACGATAGGTGCGCGATTCATCCTCGGGTTCAACTTCGTTGTCCTCGGAGCTCATGCCAATAATGCGAACAAATGCCCCGATCGGAAACGCGCGGACACCGTATTCAACTTCGCCCCTTTGGACACTCCAGACCTTGGGACCAAAGCCCATGTAGAACTGCGTGACTTTCATTCCCGAGCGGCGCGCAGTTACGTAGTGGCCAACTTCGTGCAGAAACACAGAAATTACGAGGCCAAAAACGAACACAAGCGCCCAGGGATTTTCTACGCCGAGCCACACCAAAAGGCCGAGCACGACCAGACCGACCCACCGTGCATCTTTGGTCTCTTGTGCGGGGGCTTCCTCAGCTCCACCGATCAGGATCTCATTGCGGATTTTTCGATACCAGGTCATCTCACCTACTTGCTGCGAAGGACAGTACCCGCTTCCACTCGCGCTTTTCTGTCAGCTTCGACGATATCGGCAACCTGTGACGGAATGCTCCCGTCGTGGCGTTCAAGCGTGGCTTCGATCACATCGGCAATTTGTAGCCACTCAATCTGGCCTTTGAGAAAAGCCTCCACGGCAACTTCGTTTGCAGCACTGATCCATGCGGGCGCTGTGCCACCCATGCGACCTGCTTCGTAT
>CAIYHK010000134.1 GCA_903925985.1 uncultured Actinomycetes bacterium | reverse complement strand
TGTTTGCGTGCTCGGCCTCGGCCTCATCTTCTACTCGCGCAGTGAGACTGACACCACTCAGGTGAGCCCGACTGTGAACGATCACTGGCACATGTCGTATGCCTTCAACATCTGTGGAGAGTTCCAGCCAAATCTTGCCGGCAACAAAGAATCACCGCTGGATCCCAACTACGAGAAGTACCGCATCCACAGCCACGATGACGGCGTGATCCACTGGCATCCCTCCTCCGTGTCCACTGGACGCAAGGCAAAGCTGGGAATCTTCTTCAAGGTTTACGGAATTGAAATGACCGATGAAAAGATCGTGATCCCGCAAGACGCCTTCGGCCCTGGCAATCCAGAGGTTGAGACTGTTTACGAAGAAGGCGAGTACAAGTGCGAGGTCGATGGCAAGAAGGTTGACGGTGTTGTCAAAGTCATCGAATGGAAGTCTTACGACGACCCCGTAAGTGCTGGCAAGACCTTCATTTCGGCTTTTGACGACATTCGAATTACCAATGACCAAATGGCGTTCTCAATCGCTTTTGTACCTGATGATCTTGATGTGGAACTCCCACCTTCAGCTAGCGCACTGCCTGAACTCGGTGGAATCGATGCCACCACCACAACTCTTGCTGGTGAAACCACCACAACTCTTGCTAGTGACACAACTACAACGACCCTCGAGTCGACAACTACAACGGCAGGCTGATGCACGCGGTTGTCCTCGTCGGTGGATTCGGCACGAGGCTGCGACCGCTTACCTATTCGATCCCTAAACCGCTTTTGCCGGTTGGACATGTGCCCCTAGTTGAGCGCGCAATCGAGACCCTCGTGGCAGGTGGGGTTACAGAAGTAACTCTTGCGCTTGGGTTCAAACCCGAGCCGTTCATGGAACGCTTTCCTGATTCAACTTGTGCTGGCGCACAACTCCATTACGCAGTTGAGCCAGAGCCACTGGACACTGCAGGCGCAATTGCATTCGCTGCGCGACACTCCGGTATCAACGAGACCTTTGTAGTTGCTAACGGTGATGTGCTCACCGACCTCAATGTTGCTGACCTTGTCACTTTTCACCGCGAGCGAGGGGCACAAGCGACCATTCACCTGATCCCAGTTGACGACCCGTCGCAATATGGCGTGGTGGAAACCGATGGTGAAGGTCGAGTGACCCGATTTGTCGAAAAACCCCAGCCGGGTGACACCGCAAGCCGAATGATTAATGCGGGCACGTATGTTCTTGAGCCAAGTGTGATTGATCTTGTGCCTGTTGGGGCGCGCATGTCGGTTGAGCGCGAGGTTTTCCCAGCAATTGCCGCCACGGGACGCATGTATGCAATGCCAGCAGATGTCTATTGGATTGACGCGGGCCGCGCTGACACTTACTTGCAAGCCAATTTGGACACAATCAACGGCAACCGTCGGTTTAAAGTCCACCCGGTCGCTGAGTCTGCAACGGTGGCACCAGATGCCTTGATCGAGAACTCCATCATCTGTGCAGGTGCCACAGTTGAGTTCGGAGCCAAGATCACCAATTCGGTGCTACTCCCTGGTTCTTACGTGGCTACCCAGTCGGTGGTCAATCAGAGCACTGTGATGGGACGCATAGATCCGTGTTGCAAAGTTGCCCATTCAATGATCGGGGCCGATGGTGTCGTCCAGGCTGGTAGCCAGATTGCGGATGCACTAATTCCGGATCCCTCAAAGGTTTCATGATGCGTGTCCTCGTGTGTGGGGGTGCGGGATTCATTGGCTCACATCTCACCGACCGATTGCTAGCTGAAGGGCACGCTGTAGATGTTGTTGACAATCTCTCGACCGGATCTCTCGCGAATGTTGCTACGGCGCGATCGTCAGGCGGCGACTTTCGGTTTCATCACATGGACATCGAACATCCGTCGTTTGGAGATCTTGTGGCGGCGCGACAGCCCGAAGTCGTGTTCCAACTCGCTGCTCTGATTCCTGAAGCAATACAGCCGATTGCGTCACTGAAAAGCATGGCGTCAACTCTCGCGGTGCTCGAAGCTGCAAAACGCTTAGACGAGCCCCGAGTGATCATGTCCTTGCCCGCGGGCCTCATTTACGGCGAAGTGCCCGCCAAGGAATTGCCCGCCAAAGAATCGCGTGCGAAAAAGCCTTTCGGTGTGGCTGGCGTAATCGCGGCCGCATTGCTCAACTTGCTTGACACATACCGTGAGAGTTCCACGATCACCTACACCGCGCTTGCAATGACCCATGTTTACGGCACGCGTCAGCGGCCCGAGGATGGAGTCGTAGCCAACTTTTTCGACTGTGTACTTAACAAGCGTGATCCGATCATCTTTGGGTCAGGCAAGCAGTCCCGTGACTTTTTGTTCATTGATGATGCAGTTGATGCATTGTCACGTGCAATGAGTCGCGGTCCGAGTTCGCTTGTCAACATTGGAACAGGGAAGCTCACGTCAATCGAAAAACTTTGGGCACTGGTTGGCAGTGAATCAACACAGAACCTGAAGAAAGCATCGATAAGGTCCTCAGATCTGACCCGATGCTCGGTTTCCCCAGTGCGCGCCAAGATTGCACTCGGCTGGGAACCCTGGACAGATCTTGCTGCTGGAATCGCTGAGCTTAAGTCGGTGGATCTCTAGCGAAATAGGTCTTCAGCTGGCGGGCGAATCAGCTCTTTAACGGAAGATTCGCGCAACCAGTTCGGCTCAATGCCGCGCACAACTGCCACTGGAATTCCACTGGATTTGCCCATCACGAGTTCGGCGGCCGATGCAATTTCATCAGCGATTGCAACTTCGGTTACCTGCATTATGCGACCCCGATCATCGGGCGTGCCACGAAGGTCAATGACGCCTGCTACTCCCGCCACACCGATTGCCACATCTGTTAGGCCCATTCGCCATGGTCGACCGAACGTGTCACTCACGATCACTCCAACTGAAACGCCGAGCTTGGCTTTCACGATGTCGCGTATACGGCGCGCACTGCGGTCGGAATCCACTGGCAAAAGTGCTGCCCATCCTGCATCCACATTGGAAAGATCAATGCCACTGTTGGCGCAAACAAAACCATGCTTGGTTTCCGTAATGATCAGATCGCCACGACGGCGCACAACTCGCACCGACTCTTCCTCAACTAAGGCTTTGTGAGAGAGCGGATCGTCGGGATCAATCTGCACCATCCTGCCCTCGGCTTTAGAGACGACTTTCTGTGTCACGACAAGAACGTCACCATCTTTAAGAGGGCCATTCGGCTCGTTGGCACAGGCTTCAGCAATGACGTCGCCGAGTTGTATTCCGGGTGAGATCTCACCGATTCCCGTCACGCCCCACGCTTCAATGCGACTCATGACACGACTCCCAATACGGCTTGAATCAATGCGTGATCTGATTCAGGTTTGCCCATGATCGTGCTCGTGACGATGCATCTCATCCCTGTTGCTTCCACTGCACTTGCCAAGTCTGCATCGGCTGAATCGATAATCAAAGTTCCACAAATTGGCGCATAAAGCTCAGCAACGCCCACTACAGATGACTTGAGCCCAAGTTCACTCAGCATCCGATCAGCGGGGCCCTTTAATGCGGCACCAGCAATGATGGGTGAAATCGCCACCACTGATTCGCGTCGTGCTGCAAGGTGCTCATCCACGCCACGTAAGGCGCGAATCGGGCCAATTGAGACAATTGGATTACTCGGCGCAATCACAACGAGGTCAGAGTTTCCTATTTCCACATCGCCCATAAATGTGGCTGATTCGGCACCTTCAAAAGTGACTTCACTGACAGCAAGTGAATGACGATGTTTAACAAAGTACTCCTGGAAGTCGATCACCGAATCAGAGTCACGGAGCCGCACCCGTGTGCGCACACGATCATTGGCCATTGGGACAACCTTGATAGGCAGCGACCATGCACGTGCAATCTCAGCCGTGACCTCACAAAGACTCGCACCCTCGCCAAGGCGCGCAGTGCGGTAGAAGTGAGTTGCCAAATCTTGGTCACCGAGATTGAACCAAGTTGGAGCAGCAGAGGAGTCGATGGGCCGAACTTGCGAATATCTCTCGAGGGAACGCATTGCGGTCCATGATTCGTCGCGAAGACCCCAGCCGCGTTCAGGGTCAATTGCTCCAGCGACTGTGTAAATCACGGTGTCAATGTCGGGGCTGATGTGGAGTCCGTGCAATTCTGTGTCGTCGCCAGTGTTCACCACGGCGCTCACGGTGACTCCTGGTTCGACCGCGAGCAATGCTTTTACGAACCGTGCAGCCCCAACACCACCGCAAAGAACGGTGATATTCATGGAAGTGGGCTGATCAGACACAGAATTTGATGGTAGAGCCCTACGAGCCTCAGTCAGCACACGGCGTAGGAATAGACTCGCAAAATGCCTCGCGCGTTCATTACCGGCATTACGGGCCAAGACGGTCAGCACCTAGCTGAGTTCCTTCACAACAAGGGATATGACGTATTCGGCCTTGTGAAAGGTCAAAACAACCCAAGAATGGATTTGCTTCGCGATGAATTTCCATTTGTGCAGCCCGTTCCTGGCGACCTCGCAGACCTTCCGTCATTAGTGAAGGCGCTTGAAACTTCACAACCCGATGAGGTCTACAACCTCGGTGCGATTTCATTTGTGGCGATGTCCTTCAACCAAGCGGAGTTGACCGCAAACATTACGGGTCTCGGCGTTCTGCGCCTTCTTGAGGCAATCAGGATGGTCGGTGGAACCTCAAACAACAAGATTCGTTTTTACCAAGCCTCATCTTCTGAGATGTTCGGCAAAGTTCGCGAAACGCCACAAAACGAAATGACCCCGTTCCACCCACGATCACCTTATGGTTGCGCGAAGGTCTTTGGTCATGACATCACTGTGAACTACCGCGAGAGCTACGACCTGTTTGCGTGCTCGGGCATTTTGTTTAATCACGAGGGTCCGCGTCGTGGTCTTGAGTTTGTGACCCGCAAGATCACAAATGCTGTGGCACGAATCAAGCTCGGTCTGCAGGACTCAGTCACACTCGGCAATCTCGATGCGAAGCGCGACTGGGGTTATGCGGGTGACTATGTCAAAGCGATGTGGTTGATGCTGCAGCAAGACCAGCCTGATGATTACGTCGTCGCGACCGGAGAGACCCACAGTATTGAAGAGCTACTGGCGATCGCATTTGCTGAAGTCGGTATCGATGATTGGCATCCATATGTCAAGCAGGATCCCAAGTATTTCCGCCCAGCCGAAGTCGATCTGCTGATCGGTGATTCAACCAAGGCCAGAAACAAACTTGGTTGGAAGCCAGAAGTTGACTTTCCTGGTCTCGTGAAATTGATGGTCGAAAACGACCTCAAGATCGAATCATCGCGTAATAGTCGCTGACTTGTGAATCAGCCCTCCAATGGCTGTTCACCAAAAGCTTCAATGATGCTTTCTTCGTCAACTGTTGCACCACTACGTAGTCGCGCCCGGAGCGCAAACCAGAAAATCGCCAGTGCTACACAAGATGCACTGACAAGCCCAAGCTCTACACGCATGTAGAGATCGTCTGATGAGTATGCGGTTACGACAACAAATGTGAGCATGCTCAACACCCAGCCGAGCGCAACCCAAGCGTGGCCGTGAAGCGCGATCACTGCCTGCGCAGTGGCTAACGCAATCATGTAAATCCCACTGCCTACTGCAAGAAGCGTCAGCGTTCGGCGATCAAGTCCACCGTCATACATGACTTCAAGAATCTTTGGGCCCACCGCGTATGAGCCAATGATGCCAATCACTGCCACACCAAGCACCACGTACATCAGTTTCTTGAAACCAGATCGAAATTCAACCATGTTGTTGACAGCGGCGAGTCGTGCGAGGCGGGGCAGGAGGGCTGCTTGCACTGCCTGGAACAAGAAGAGGGGAATTCGTGAGAGCAACACACCGTTGCCAAATTTGGTCACCGCATCTGCTTGATCAGAATCTGCAAGTATGTCGACCGCAATCGGCCCAGCGTTGACCAATGCGCCAGCAACTATCGCTCCGACCAGCAACCATCCAAGGTTTGGCGTGACTTCTTTCCAAGATGCTGAAGGACCATCGTCGGTTCGTAGGTTGCCCTGACTACCAGCGATCATCACACCGACCAACGGTGCAAGCGCCACCACAAATGCATAGGGGATAAGTGACTCAACACCCGCTTGCCATAGAACTATGCAACCGATGATGCGAGTAAGACCGTCGGCTCCCATGATCACGCCGTAGGAAGCAAAGCGTTCACTTCCAGAGCAAATACCTCGCGAAAGGTGTGCGGGCGCATAAGCCACAAAGCCGATGATTAGTGCGAGGGTGACCACTGCATTTTTCTCGAAGAATTCCGAATTCAGCCATGGTGAAGCCAATACCAACACGAGTGTGATCAGCACAGCCAGTGCAATGGTGAGAGGTATAACGCGTTTGATTACGGGTCGGCTTCCCTGACCGAGCGCGCGCCGATGTGCGAGTGCGCGTCCCACTTCCTGTTCGATAGGTCCAAAAAATCCAGGTGCGAGTGCGAATGTGGCAAACCAAAGTGCAACTATCGGCTTGAAGCCTTCTTGGCCCAATGCTTGTTGTCCCACTTTGAAGAACGCGTAGCTGGCTAGACCGTTGATTAAGAGACCGCCACCGATACTGAATGTGCCGTCGGGCAACGGCATCCGACTCAGGGTGTCGCTAAGGCGCGTAGATCGTTGATTGGAAGTGGAACTCTTCAAGCGAAAAGAGGCTAGTCACAGCGATTCATGAAGTGTTGGAGTTTGTCGCCACAAGTTTTTGCATTGTCGCGAACAAACTTTGCACCATACACAGCAACGCCGAAACCCTTGGCCGCAACAACCTGGGCATCCTTCAGAGCCTTTTCAGGTATGAATTTGCGGATATCTGCATTGGTTAGGTCCACAAACCCAAGGCTATCCCTGCCAATCGATATTGACGTCACCACGACTAGCCTTGAACGATCGTGGATGACGGCAATATTGCAGCCCCATCGGTCGTGCTGGCTATGGCTGTGCACGACCCTGGCGACCCG
>CAIYHK010000133.1 GCA_903925985.1 uncultured Actinomycetes bacterium | reverse complement strand
ATTCTGGTTCATCTTCCAGTTTCCAGAAATTATTGGACGACGCTGATTAACCGACATTTGGTGCCCCTCTCAAGGCTGCAAGACCCGGAAGATCCCCGAGTTCAAGAAGTTCCAACGAAGCTCCACCACCAGTAGATACGTGGTCGACATCATCGTCCAGTTTGAATTGTGCAAGCGCTGCTGCTGAATCGCCGCCACCGACCACGGTGAAAGCTTTCGTATCGGCCATTGCCTGTGCGACAGTCATTGTGCCTGCAGCAAATCGCTCATCTTCAAACATTCCCATCGGACCATTCCAGAAGACCATTCGTGCGCCGAGAATTACATCAGCAAACTCCGCCGCCGAACCAGGACCAATGTCTAGACCTTTGGCACCATCAGGTAGGCGAACTCCAAATGTTGCGAACCGTCCATTGGCATCAAGCCCAACAATGTCGGATGGCAAATGAATTGTCTTCGGGCCTTCTAGCAAGCGGCGACAAGTATCGATCTGGTCTGGCTCGCACAGCGAATCACCTATTGGGTAACCCTGAGCTGCGAGGAACGTGAAACACATGCCGCCGCCAATGGCCAGGGCGTCTACCGTTTCCAAGAGGGCTTCGATTACGCCCAGTTTGTCGCTCACTTTGCTCCCGCCGAGCACAGCAACAAAAGGGTGTTTTGGAGAATCTCGCAATTGACCGAGCACTTCCACTTCTTTTTGCAAAAGTCGTCCTGCAGCCGATGGCAGTGTTTTTGGTGGGCCGACAATTGATGCGTGCGCACGGTGAGCAGCACCGAAGGCATCATCAACATACATATCGACACCAGCAATGAGCTCGTTGACGAAATCTGCATCATTTGCTTCTTCCCCCGGGTTAAACCGAAGGTTCTCGAGAAGCTCAACTCCTGGCGCCAGAGTCTGCAGAATGGCCCTTATCGGCCCCATTGAGTATTTAGATTCAGGCTTTCCTTTGGGCCGACCCAGATGACTTGCGCAAATGACCCGAGCACCGCGCTCTGTTAACCAATTGATTGTGGGCAAAGCTGCGCGAATACGGAAATCATCCGTAACTACTCGGGCATCATCGGGCCCCGACATTGGAACGTTGAAGTCTGTTCTAACTAAAACAACTTTCCCATTGACATCGCCCAAGTCCTCAAGCGATGGAACACGAGCAATGGTCATAAAACTATTTTGACTTACCAACGTGCAGGGTCAGATCAACCAATCGATTTGAGTAACCCCACTCATTGTCGTACCAGCCGAGAACCTTCACCAAAGATCCCATGCTCATCGTGAGGTCGCTGTCAAAAATGCACGAGTGCGGGTTTGTGACGATGTCCGACGAAACAATCGGCGCAGTGCAGTATTCGAGCACGCCCTTTAATGGACCCGATGCTGCCGCGTTAAAGGCAGCATTTATTTCTTCGACACTCGCGGGTTTCTTCAAGTTCGCCACTAGGTCGGTGATGGATCCGGTCGGAACCGGCACTCGAAGTGATGTGCCGTCAAGACGACCCTTCATTTCGGTCATTACGAGACTCGTTGCTCGGGCCGCACCTGTGCTGGTTGGAACAATATTGATACCTGCTGCACGAGCGCGTCGGAGATCGCTGTGAGGCCCATCCACTAATGACTGGTCTCCCGTGTAGGCATGAATCGTGGTCATCAAACCGTTTTCAACGCCAAAAGCATCATCAAGCACTTTGACCAGCGGAACAAAACAGTTGGTCGTACACGAGGCGTTAGAAATCACTTTGTGCTTTGCGGGGTCATAGTCGCCGTGGTTGATTCCATACACAAAGGTTGCATCTGCACCATTAGAGGGTGCTGAGACGATCACGAGTGGTGCACCACCCTCAAGATGTTGTGCGGCTTTCTCACGATCAGTGAAAATGCCCGTCGATTCGATTACGAGATCCACCCCAAGCTTTCCCCATGGCAGTGCTTTTGGGTCACGCTCCTGAAGAACTGTGAGGACTTTGCCGTCAATACTGATGCCACCATCAACAGCTTTGATGTCGTAGGGCAATATCCCAAGAACAGAGTCATACTTCAGCAAGTGAGCCATGGTTGACAGCGATCCCAAGTCATTGACTGCCACAATCTCGACATCAGCATTGGAAGCTTTGACGGCCCGGAAAAAGTTGCGCCCGATACGGCCAAACCCATTGATGCCAACACGCACTGTCATGTGCAACCCCTCTCATTCTTGAGCCCTGAAAGGACCCACTCGGCGCACCGAGACTCCACTTGCGAAAAAACCCTAGTTTGCGCCGAGCTCTCGGTGTGTCACACGAACCCGCCAACCCTGTGACCGCAGCCACATCGCATACTGGTTCACTATGGCCACAGAACGGTGGCGACCCCCGGTACATCCAACCCCAATTGACAGGT
>CAIYHK010000132.1 GCA_903925985.1 uncultured Actinomycetes bacterium | reverse complement strand
GTTGCAGACGGCATGGGTGGACACAATGCCGGCGAAGTTGCCAGTGCGCTTGCTGTTTCCACCGTGCGCAGTGGTGCACGCATGGGCATTCGCACGGCAGATCAGTTCCGCGAACTAGTGCAGCAAGCAAACACTGCTATCTACACAGCAAGTCTTGACGACAGCACACAAAGCGGCATGGGCACCACTCTCACTGCAGCTGCAGTTGTTCCTGGAGAAGAGCCACGCATTCTCGTAGCCAACGTGGGCGACTCACGCACGTATCTCTTCCGTTCTGGCGCACTCACGCGTTTGTCCATCGATCACAGCTACGTGCAAGAACTAGTGAACGAAGGAATCATCACGCCGGAAGAAGCACGCGTGCATCCGCGACGCAATATCGTGACTCGCGCCATGGGTATTGATCGTTCCGTGCAAGTGGACGTGTTTAGTCATCTTGTTCGCACTGGTGATCGCTTGGTCTTGTGCAGCGATGGTCTTGTTGATGAAGTGCCCGACACCGACATTGCTCGCGTACTCACCGAGCACACCGACCCACAAGAAACTGCGGAAGTGCTTGTCATGGTTGCCAATGCAAATGGTGGACGCGACAACACCACGGTGATTGTTCTCGACATCCTTGACGACATCAGCGAGCCCATCGTTCTTGATGAACCAGATGAAACACAGCAGATGCTTGTCATTCCTCAAGCGCCGCCAGAGCTCGAGAAGAAAAAGAAGAACCGACTTGGTGTTGCGCTCTTTTGGTCAGCACTCGTTGCGATTCTTTTTGGTGTCATCACCACTATCGGTGTCTACGCACGCAGCGGTTACTTCATTGGTTTCAATGACGACGACAACGTGGTCGTGTATCGCGGTCGCGTAGGTGGCATGTTGTGGTTCCAACCAACCGTTGACACACAAACCGAATTGAACGGAGACGACCTTCCCGAAGATGTGCGCCGCGAAGTTCTCATGAATCGCACGTTCACTTCTTCTGGCCTCGCAGCGAAGTACCTCATGTTGGTGCAGGTCGCTATCGATAACTCCACTTCGACGACAACCACCACTTCCACCACCATTGCGAAGTAGGCCATGGCCGAGGGATCCGTCGCTCGCTCCCGCAGGAGTACAGAACTGGGTCTCGTTCTTTTGTCGGGCCTCATCACGGCTTCGGCGTATGTGTTGGCATCGCTGGGTAAGCACTCCGCCATGCCGGCGAAAATCGTGCCGTTTTTGCTGTTTGTTTTGGGTTTATTGGCCTGCGGTCACGTGGTGGTGCGCTTCACTGCCAAAGCTGCCGACCCAATGTTTCTTCCTATGGCTGCTTTCGTTCACGGTCTTGGCTTTGTGATGATCGCGCGCCTGAACGACCGTTGGGCCGGCTTGCAGGCCACATGGAGCCTCATTGGTTTGCTTGCTTTCGCAGCCACTCTCATCTTCATCGAACGCACAGGCGATCTGCGTCGCTACCAATTCACTGCGCTTGCAGCCGGTTTGGTGCTGTTACTTCTTCCCATGATTCCTGGCGTTGGTTTCACTAGTGGCGGTGCACGCATCTGGGTCAGCGTGGGGCCTATCAACTTCCAGCCCGGCGAGTTCGCAAAGATTCTTCTCGCCATCTTCTTTGCTGCGTATCTCGCAGAACGTCGTGAACTCATCGTTGATGGACACATTCGTTTCCTCGGCATCACACTTCCGGAGCTGCGTCACCTCGCACCCATTCTTGTTGCGTGG
>CAIYHK010000131.1 GCA_903925985.1 uncultured Actinomycetes bacterium | reverse complement strand
GTTGAGGCAGGTAACGCAAAGCAAACTCCGATTCCAACAGCTGCTACAAGTTTCAATAGTCGCATTGCGGTCCTTTTGTTAAGGCGTGAGTCCTCAAACCTTAGTGCTTTTACAAAATGTTAGGCTCGCATGGTTATGGAAAAGGAGTTGCAATGACTATTCCAGCGGCGCTTTACCTGCAGGATGCCCATCTAATTCGCGAAGGTATGGAGATTGCTCAGTACGCAGAGAAAAAAGGTTTCGATTCGGTTTGGCAGGCGGACAGTCGTCTGGTGCGTGACTGCATGATCCCCATGGCTGCATTTGCCGCAGTAACCGACACGATCAAAATCGGCTCAGGTGTGGTCGACTGTTGGAGTAGGAATCCGGCGCGACTCGCAGCGATGTTCTCCACCTTGGATGATCTTGCTCCAGGCCGCACAGTTTTGGGTATTGGGGCGTGGTGGGATCCACTTGCTGCGAAAGTTGGAATCAAGCGCGACAAGCCACTGCGTGTGATGCGCGAGATCGTCACAGTTGTACGTGCGCTACTTAACAACGAACGTGTTAGCTACGACGGTGAGTACGTGCATCTCGACGATGTTGAACTCGATTACGTCTATCAAGAGCGCCGACCGAAGGATGTGCCGATTTACATCGGAGCCACGGGGCTGAAGATGATGGAGCTCACAGGCGAGATCGCCGATGGGGTAGTGCTCAACTATTTGGTGTCTCCCGATTACAACGCACAAGCGATGGAAGCGCTCGGCAATGGTGCGGCCAAAGCCAACCGATCAGTTGATGATCTGGATCGACCCCAATTGGTGGTCTGCTCTGTGCATGAGAATCGTAAAACTGCTCTTGACATGGCGCGCCTGATGGTGACCCAATACCTTGGACAGCAGCCACACATCATGAAAGCGAGTGGGGTTCCGCAGTCGTTGCTCGACAAAGTCGGAGAAGTGCTCACCTGGCCAGCAACTCACGAACAAGTTGTTGCTGCCTCGAAGCTCGTGCCGGATGAGATCGTGCAGATGCTTACTGCATCGGGCACCCCGGATGAAGCGCGCAAGCGTGCTGCGGAGTACGTGAAGAACGGTGCAACCTGCCCGATCTTGTACCCACTCGGTGATGTGTACGCAATGATCGACGCTTTCTCGGGCCCGGAGTGGCAAGCCGTAAACGCCCACTGATACCCTCTATCTCCGCTACTTGGCCCCATCGTCTAGTGGCCTAGGACACCACCCTCTCAAGGTGGCGGCACGGGTTCGAATCCCGTTGGGGCTGCCAATAAGTCTGTAATCAGTTTGGCAGAATGACCCCGATGTTGCCGATGGGGAGTCCCCCGCGATCGGCGACAACAAAAGTAGGGATTAGAACCGTTGGCGCATTACCGAGATTGCCAACTTCGCCATCTTGGTTGTACCCCCAGCAACGCATCCGCCGTATCGCGGTGACGGCACAAGTGTGGGCAGGACCCACGGTGATTGCCTTCAAGTTCGTGAGCCCAGCAACTTGGACGGGTTGATGCCTTGTAATGGTTGTGCCGTCACCGAGCGCACCGAATTGGTTCCATCCCCAGCACTTGGCGATCCCCGAAGACGACATCGCACAATTGATCGATCCGCGTGAAGAAATTGTGGTGATGTCGTTACCTAGGTCTGCAACAACTAGTGGCGTATCCGATTGTGCGATGCGACGACGACCAAGCTGCTTTTGTTTATTCGATCCCCAACATTTCACTTCTCCGGTGGCAGTAAGTGCGCACGCGTGCAAAGACCCAGATGCCAAGGCAACGGCTTCATCAAGGTTGATGACAGTTACGGGGCCGTCAACATCAAACGTTGAGCCATTGCCCAACTGGCCGTTCGCGGCCCATCCCCAGCACTTAACAACACCATCCATTAGAAGGGCACATGTGTGAAAGCCGCCCGCTGCAATCGATTTAACTTGCGTGCCTAAGTCGACAACATCCAGTGGAAGGTTGGATGATTCACTGGATCCATTGCCAAGCCGCCCGTATCCGCCCGCGCCCCAGCACTTGACCTCACCCTCTACTAAAACTGCACACGTGTGCTCGGAGCCCGCCGAGATCGAGACAACTCCACTGTTCAAACCTCTTACTGCGACGGGGCGATTTGAGTCGATATTGCTGCCGTTGCCCAATTGACCGGACTGATTATCGCCCCAGCATTTCGCCGCTCCATTAATAGTGACAGCACATGTGTGTGTCCGTCCCGCCGAAATTCCAATCACATCTGCAGTTAAACCTGCAACTTGAACTGGATAAGAACGCGAAACATTTGATCTATTTCCAAGTTGTCCGACATCATTGCGTCCCCAGCACTTGACCGCACCATTACCCAGCACGGCGCAGGTGTGATACGCGCCAGCAGAAATTGATGCCTGGAATCCAGCATTAACCGACGGTGTTGCAATCTCGTTGGCATCACCAAACACATTTTGCGCCGGTACTCCTAGTACTGAGATCAGAATTGCTGAACTGATTAGAAATCTCTTCATAAGAGTCAAGTTACTACTTGCCCATTTGGATGATTTCACCATCAGAGTAAGTAAGAATGTTGGTGCAGGATGACAAGGAGAATGCGATGACTAATGAATGGGGCCCACTAAGCCACCTGATTGGTGAATGGGAAGGTGAGGGCGGGCTCGACTCGTCGTATTCGCACGCTGAAGGCAAAGTCCTAAAGACTCCATATCTTGAGAAAGTAACCATGAAGCCATTTGGTCCTGTCCAGAATGGCAAGCAGTTTCTCTACGGTCTCGACTACAAAACGGCGATGTGGCGAGGCAACGAAGAGAATCCCTTCCACACGGAAGTCGGTTACTGGCTGTGGGACGCTGCAACCGGGGAAATTCTGCGGGGCTTTGTCGTGCCACGTGGAATTGTGGTGCTTGCTGGTGGATTCTCTGCTCAAGACGCCCACGAGTTCACTTTGACCGCCGAGAAGAACTCCGACACATGGTCCATTGGTGAGAACTCCTATTTGGCGAAACACGCAAGCACTGTGGCCTACTCAGTCACAATCACGGTTAACGGCCCAGATTCTTGGAGCTACAGCGAAGACTCGAGTCTCAAGATGGATCAATTCCCAGACATCTTCCCGCATACGGATCACAACACGTTGAAGCGAGTTAAGTGATCAATCGCTGCCCATCGCAGCCGAGAGTGTGAAGAGCAGAAGGCCGGCAAGCCAAATCGCGGCGTAACCAATTGGAAACTCGTTTTCGACGATCCAATATAGCAGCGGAAAAATTATGAGTCCGGGTGCGGTGCTGATACC
>CAIYHK010000130.1 GCA_903925985.1 uncultured Actinomycetes bacterium | reverse complement strand
ACATCGGAAGACAAAATGAGTGTCCGAACTTGGGGCCATTTGGTACTACAAACACGAGCAACCTGAACAGATTGACTCGGATCAGTCATTGCCAGCACCAACAGGTCCGGGCGATATAGATCAAGCATCTGCAGAGCACTCTGACCATCCGTGACGGTGATCACATCGTCAATCTTGTCGTCTGCTCTAATGCCATCGCGTAATCCATCAAGCATCAGCTGCATATCAGAACAAATCATCACAATCTTCAACTTGCATCTCCCTTCCTAGGGAACATCGATAACTGAAACCTACTGACATATTTCACAACATTGTTGCTCATTCGTCGTTGGTCACTAATTGGTGTCATGCGTACCGACTTAATTTGGATATTTGTGAGATTGTCTATTGCTTTAATCATGATTACGACACTTCCCCTAATTGAGTAACTGATTTGGCGACTTCACTAATAGGCACTCCACCGTTACGTGATTGGCGCCGAAGTTCCTCAAACGCTGTGGCAAGATCCTGCCTGTTGCGCTCGGCCAAAATTCCTTTTGCTTGTTCAATAACCACTCGACTCTCAAGCGCGCCTTGCAACTGCAATGCAAGCAGTCGACTTTGTTCCAACTGGTTGCACTGTGAAAGCAGCCGTGCGGCGGCCCCCAAATAGGCCTGCACCAAGGGAATCCGGCTGCGCAAATCATCAACAAAATCAGGGTTACCCAACAGGACCACTACTCTGCAGTCTTGACCCTCCACGCACATTGGCAATGCGACCAGCGTGCATTCATCAAATCTCGAAGTGCTTGACTGACAGGTCAGTCGTACTTTCTGTGCGAAAGCTTTGATGTCTGCCTGTGCTCCCACCGGATTCTTAGATGTTGCACCGGCGCAAACCATTCCACCAGTTGGGTCTGGTTCGTAAAGGTACGCCGATTCTGCACGGATCAGGTCGCGGCAACTTGCCAAGAGGCACGACACGGCATCGTGTTGCAGTGCGGCGCTGAAGGTGTCGATCAAGTTGACAAAACTTCGTGCAATTTTCAATTCAGGTTTTTCAATTTCCATAGTTTCTCCTTTTCAACCATCAAAGATGATGCAGAAACGTGGGGCAAGGTACGTCTGTAGTCAGCACGCAAACGAATGTCATTCAAAAATCATTTGTTGCCAAATGCTCATTAGGGTCGCATTGCGGCTCAGACCCTGCCGATGTTCACTATTTGTGTTTTCCAAGACCCCGAGAGCGCACACACCCGTTTTGGAGAACTATGAGACTCAAATTTGTTTCCGCTTTTGCCGCAATTTCTATAGGAATATTGGCAATATCTGTATTTGTTGCGATCTACCCTGCGGCAGCCAAAGCATCAGTGGGCCTTGATCAATGCGCGACGTTGCCTAATGCCTGTAGCTCATCCAACTCTGCACAATGGCAAAACGGGAACCTAGGGCAGTCAAACTCCAGTTACTTCGAAGGTGACTCTGTTCCATACCGAGCGACATTTTCTGGATTGACAATTGGCAAGACGTACTCGCTCTTGCTTGAGTGGGACACAACTCAAAGCGGCAAACATGCCATAGACACACTGACTAGCTACAACCGCACGATTGGGTCTGCCGACTATTGCGCAGGCATCACGTGTAGTGGGAGTACAAGCAGCCTCGCAATTCCTGCCAACCCGAACATCACCGCTGAAGGAGTTGGCCAAACGTCTGGTCAGGCTTTCGCTCTCAAAGGCGGAACGTTCCCGGCCTCAGGCTCAACGGTTCCAAACTCAGGAAACCTCTGCGCTGGTGCCACTTGCTTGATCTCAGCAAACCCGTCGGCATACTCGTTGTCTGGAACTTATGCAGGAAGTAGTTCAACCTCGATCCGGTTGTGGTTCACCGCTGATGCCAAGTCAGCTGTGATTGCATGGGGTGGCCACATCGCCTCTCGCGCGGATTGGGGCAACGACCACTCGGCGGTTTCTATCAGTGGATCGCCTTATCACATGCGGGTTAACGATCTCAGTTGTTCGGATGAAGACAACTGTGGTGTTGGTAATCAAGATCGGTCATTGAGTTCACAGGCCGTTACATATGCGGCATCAATTACGGTCATCGAGGCGGCCACGCCAGAGGGCTCGACCGTGTTTGACTACACGAGTTCACCGGCCCCACTTTCAAACTTCACCCTGGTCGATGACGGCACAGTGACTAACACACGCACGTTTACTGGCATCACTACCTTCACCACGTACACGGTCTCGGTTCAATCTGAAACTGGCTGGACATTTACCGGTGCCACGTGTGGTGTCATTGGGGCTAATGGTGGAAGTCAAACAGTGGTTCAAAATACCGCCACAATTGATCTCCGCGAAGGCGAAATAGTCACCTGCACTTTCAATCACGAACTCGATCCTTTGCGGTCGATCGCTCTTGATAAAACGGTGACTGAAGAAAGCTACGACTCAGTTGGTGACACCCTCAGCTACAGTTACACAATCACCAATACTGGTGAAGCTCCAATTGGGCCAACTCAGTTCACCATCACTGATGACCGGATTGCATCAGGTGTTGCTTTCAATTGTGGGCCGGCAGATACGACACTTGCGGTGGACGCTACCTTGACCTGCCAGGCATCCTATGAAGTAACAAGTGCTGACATAACTGCCCAAAATGTGATGAACACTGCAGTTGCTTCTGGTGGGGGCTTGACCTCGAACGAAGATCAAGTGACGGTGCCATTCGTGCCCCCAGCAACTACCACCACTTCAACTACATCCACTACCACAACAAGCACGATTCCTGAAACGACTACCACAACAAGCACGATTCCTGAAACGACAACCACAACAAGCATTCCGGAAACCACAACGACTGTTGCGGAGACGACAACCACCACGATTGTCGACACAACGACTACAACAATCGTTGATACAACCACGACAACACCTGTGGCCTCAACCACCACTAACCCAATTACACCCAGAACCACGCTCGAACCGCCGACCACTTCAACGAGTCCCGTCATTACGGAACTCGCGGAAACAGGAAGTCGCACCGATCAAATCGCAGCCATCCTGCTCGTTTTAATCGGATTAGCCCTTGCTCTCACAGTCGTCGGTCGCCGGCGAAGTGTTTGAGAAGCGTTGAAGACATGTTTGATTCTTCATCAATAATTGTGAGCACATTCCCACCCAAACCGTGTGGGCTCGCCACATTTTCATCAGCACTACTAAATGGCTTGGGATCAGTAGGTGTTGGGGATACGCATGTCTTAGCAGTATCCCCAAGACAACATGATCACTTAGATCCAAGGGTTGTGGGCACACTCCATCCGGACTCCATATCTTCAGTAACTCACGCTGCAAACATACTTAACCAATACAACGTTGTGTTTTTACAGCATGAATATGGAATTTTTGGTCACTCGGATGGTCAGGGAGCACTCGACCTCTTGACCCAGCTAGAGGTGCCAGTGATCTCCACATTGCATTCAGTACCCCTGCGCCCAACTTCACGACAAAAGATTGTACTTGAAGAAGTTGTTGGTCATTCTGCTGCGGTTGTGACGATGACTGAAGTAGCGCGCCAGCGGCTCATTGGTCTTTATGAAGTGGATGAATCGAAGATCATGACGATTCCCCACGGAGCAACCATCCCCCCGAATGCAGGCCTCACGTCAGCACAACCCCCGCTGTTACTGACGTGGGGCCTGCTTGGACCCGGCAAGGGTATTGAGTGGGTTCTTGAGGCAATTGCGCTAATAAAAGATGAAGTGCCAAATT
>CAIYHK010000129.1 GCA_903925985.1 uncultured Actinomycetes bacterium | reverse complement strand
TTTTTGTGTCCGTGTGCAAAGAAGTTGCCTCAACACCATTTTTGAATTCAATGTTCAGCGATTGGAGATCGTCTCCTTTGCGTAATGCGATTCGTTCGTCATCCCAATTGTCACTTAGAAATCGTTTTGACAATGGTGGTCGGTCATAAGGAGCAACATTTTCGGCGTTAATCATTGTGATTCGCCCCGCGTATCCACCGACTCGCAGTGTTTCACTCGCTCTCAATCCAGCAAGGCTGGAGCCCACAACAATCACATGATTCATGACAAGAAACTAATCGTTCACCCATAGACTTTCCTCCTGTGAACGGTTCCAGCGATCAGGACACTGGGCTGCGAATTCTCGATGTCGCCGAAGAAATCCTCGAACGAGTAGGCGAACCCAATTTGCGGGTGGCCGATGTCGCAGAAAAATGTGGCATTGCAATTGGACTCATCTATCACTACTACCGAGATCGTTCGGCACTAGTTGCGGCTGTGCGCTTGCGTCAATACACCCGCAACGTTGAGGCTGACATCGAATCAATGAGTGCACTCCAGCAATCGGGGGCGAACCCTGCCGACGTTTATGCAGTCACCCAAGAAACGATCGGCAACCTCCAAAGTGAGGCTCGGCGCAAAGCTCGGCGCGAACGCATTGCCGTACTTTCTGCAACACAACACAACGAGGTGCTTCGCGAAGCTGTTCGCGCATCGCAACAACAATTGAATGACCGAATCGTTGCCGTGGTTACCCACTACCAAGAGATTGGTTTCGTAGACAGATCAATTGATCCAAAGGCTGTAGCGCTCTTCCTTGAGGCGCTCCCTTTGGGGCTCGCGATTCTCGACGCCAACCCAGATACGGCTCCGGATCAGGATGCCTGGGACCACATGCTGTCTGGGATGTTGGAGTACCTTGTGGCCCCACCGCCTAAGTCGGTGCCCAAGCATTGACCGGTTGAAAATTTTTTAATAGCCTCAAGTCGTCTGATTTCTTGGGGGTATTTGATGATTCATCGCGCTATCAAATCGAGGTTCTTGGCCATAGGGGCAGCCGTGGTTTTGGTCGGCATGATCCCCACCGCGATGACCTCTGCTCAGGTGGAACCCTCTGTCATCACGGTAAGCATCAAGGGAACTATCGGGGCCGGGCGCAATGGGTGGAAGGTGTTCCTCGTAGATCGCAACGGAAAGACCCGAATCGCCAACGTCAATTCTTCAGGGGCATTCGAATTCAATCGGCTCCGTCCGTTATCAATCAAAAAATCAACACTGCATGTGATTGACAACGCCAACCGATACATCGGACCGATTGTGCTCGCGAAAGAGAAAATTGGTGCGGCGTGGTGTGCGCACCAACAACTATCAGGTGAGCAGATCGTTGGTGCGCGTTTCACAAAAATTGGACGCGGGTTCGTCGCCGCGAACAGCATCGGGTCCAGCAAATACATGCGCGCCGCGAGCAAAGCGACAGTAAGTGGTGTTCCAGTTGGTGCAGCTTCTGGCGGCATCGTCACGCTTCGGAGTAGTGATCAGCAAGCGTGCAACGCCACACGCCTAGGCAAAACTGCATCAATAAGTGCGATGGTTGGAGAAGAATTAGTTGGTCTCGGAGACGACACGGACGACGACGGCTTGCCAAATGCTTTTGATGCCGATGATGACGGAGATCGCATTATTGACGCTTCCGACGCCACTACTGCCAATACAACTGCAGCGATGAATCCCTGGGTGGCGTTGCGTAGTAGTGACTACTCATTCAATGCCAACCTTGATCCGAATCTCTCCGAAGAAGAAATTGTTGCCACCCTCGGTGCAAGTGACAACTACGTGATTCAGTTCTTCGTAGGTAATCGCAATTTGTTCCCCAATGGTCGTGATGAGGGATTTGATGTTGATGCCACGATCAACGACATCAAGTGGGTTTACGTTGATTGTGGTGAACTTGTCTATTGCGGTGGTGAATCACCAACTGCAATTGATGGCATGACCCACGATCAGTCAATGGGCAACTCAACGCTCTGGAGTACCTACCAAGGCGGTTGGGCCGTAGAAAACGGTGGCTCACAGAGCCTCACTTTGGATCCCGATGCTGATTTTGGAATCGTCCCTGAAGGTGAACACATCGGAAATGCTCTTTGGGCAATGAATCGCGCGAATGGGCCAGAGCGAATTTTTTGGCGTGCCTCTGTGTTCCCAGATCAAGGCGCAGACACGCTTTCTACTGTTCGACCTGGTGATGTGTTTACGCTCAATTTTTCACTCAATGGCGCGATCAATTCACTTGCCATGATGCTGAATCCACACGCAGTGACCATCCCCGGACTAAAGACTGTGAACTCGAACAGCTATGAAGGCGGCGCGATCTCCACTGACAATAACGACAAGGTTGCTTTCAGCGTTTACCGGCCACAGCGCTTGGTCAGCGGTGCAGAGGTTGGAGGCGGTGCGGGAAACAAGTTCATGGATCTCGGAGGAATGCAATATGGACTCAGCCTTTCCATCATGGGGCGCAACAGTTTCAGTTGCCCGGCAGCGTCTTACACGGAACTCGGTAACGTCACCCGTCAAACGGGATTACCTGTGGGAGTTGGATGGCCGCTTCTTGACCAAACCACAACCGACTCAGCGAGCAGTGCGTCCAATTCAACAGTTGACTTCACCCTCAATGTCCGCGCATGTGTACAGGCAGCAGATGAGGAGTGGAGTAGCAATTACTGGGGATCCGCGTCCTCGTTCAATTTCGAGTTGGCTGCAGCCGGTACCCAACTCACGGGTGGGGCAAACAACAGTGCACTGCAACTGACCATAGTCACAGCACCTAATTGAGGATTCAGTGGTGGAGACGATGGGAATCGAACCCACAACCCCCTGCTTGCAAAGCAGGTGCTCTGCCAATTGAGCTACGTCCCCATAAGGGGCGTCACCACGATAGCGGTGAATGGCAAGTGAATACCAAGTAGATCGCTAATACGTGCCGATTCGCAAAAGGCACTAGGGGTAACCTCGTTTTATGGCTGGCGAACTCATTTATGCATTCCGCGTTATGCGCTTGCCATTGCTCGACGCCGGCGGGGCGCCGATCGGTCGGCTAGAGGACATCGTTGTGGTCCCTGGCCGAACCGCCAGTGCCCCTCGTGTGGTTGGGTTCGTTGCCACGAGCCAGCGCCGGCGCATATTCGTCAATGCCAATCGAGTTGCATCGCTTGGAAGCGATGGTGCTCGTTTGCGTTCCTGGGACGTTGACCTCAACCCCTTCAAAGCTCGGCCGGGTGAACGGCTGGTTGGATCTGAGATCATCGATCGCCGTATTGCAGATGAGACCGTGAGCGATGTGGCTCTGCGCCAGGTGCCGGACCCGAAGGTGGTTCGTTGGGAAATCGCAAAGGTGCGACTGGCAAAAAAGAGCACGCTGTTCGCCCGTCGCCCCAGTTTCCGACTCGTTGACTGGAACGAAGTAGGCACACTGTTTGCTGCCGGCACCGAGATGCAGGCTGAAGCCGCTCGTTTGCACGACATGCACCCATCCGACGTGGCCGCAGTAGTGCGTGCTCTTCCGTTGCAACAGCGCAAACAGTTAGCCGAGGTTATGGATGACGATCGTCTAGCCGACCTTCTGGAGGAATTGCCCGAAGCTGAACAGTTGCGACTCATTGAAGGGCTCGATCTCGATCGTCTTGTAAATGTGCTTGACGAGATGGAATATGACGACCTTGCCGACCTCCTCGCCGAGATGCCCGGCGAACAGAGAACACGTGTTCTTGATGCAATGGACGACGACGATGCTGAGGTGATGCGCCAGTTGCTGTCTTATGCCGAGGGCACCGCGGGTTCACTCATGACTCCAGAAATCATTGTGTTGCCACCCACCTCAACGGTTGCCGAAGCGCTGGCGATGATTCGTGACCCCGAATGGTTGGTCTCGGTGGCTGCCCAAGTTTTTGTCACCCAGATGCCATTGCGCCCACCGACTGGTCGATATCTCGGTGTGGTTCACTTCCAGCGGTTGCTCCGCGAACCACCGAGCACTGAACTTGGGCGCTGCCTTGAGGAAGAGCCAACGATTTCAGCAACCACACCAGAACGCGAAGTTGCCGAGCGTCTTGCCTCTTACAACATGATGGCCATCGGAGTAACCGATGAGGTTGGTCGTTTGCTGGGCGCAATCACGGTTGACGATGTCCTTGACCGTGCACTTCCGGCTGACTGGCGTCAACGTCGCCGAGGTGGTTCATTATGAGCCGCCGCGAAGACCTGAGCACTCCGCGCCAGCGTCGGCGTTTTGGTGTGCATTATGACCGTGAAGCCTTCGGTGCTTTCTCTGAACTAATTGCCCGAGCTCTTGGTACTGCGAGATACCTCATCTTCCAGAGCTTCGTTTGTCTTTTCTGGCTGGCATGGAACATCGGTATGCCTGAAGAGTGGCGGTTTGATCCAAACCCGTTTGGTGTTCTCACACTCGCACTATCTCTGCAAGCCGCTTACGCTGCTCCACTCATCCTTCTTGCGCAGAATCGTCAAGAGGATCGCGATCGTCAACAGTCAGAAGAGGATCGCGCGATGGCTGCTCGCACCCAAGCCGAAACTGAATATCTAACTCGTGAGTTGGCCGGTGTGCGCATGGCATTGGCTGATGTTGTCACCATGGATGATCTCCGAGATCATCTTGATCGACTCACGGTGGCTATTGAGAAGGTTGCCGAAAAACTCGATCACTGACAGTTTGAGCAACGCCCGACAAGATCCAAGCGGTGATGGGTGATCTTGTATCCGCTTTTTTCAGCAAGTTCGGCGAGATTGGTGTCAAGTTGGTGTTCAAGTACTTCGGGAATGTCAATGTCCAGCACCTCGCCACACGACTCGCACATGATGTGGTGGTGGTGACGACCAGTGATTGCATCATCTAGCTCAAAACGCGCCCATTCGTCCGTGCCTTGCACACGCGCCACAACACCGGCGTTCGTGAGATCCGTGAGGTTGCGGTAAATCGAAGACTGTGACGCAGTTGGCATAGCTCGCATCAGATCAGGAATGCTCAGTGGTGCCGTTGCGTCCGCTAAAGCCTCGATCAACGCACGACGATTCGATGTGTAGCGCAAACCGATAACCGTGAGTTGCCTAGCTGCCACATCATGAACATCGAGGCGCTCGGTATTCATTAGTCCGTTATCCCCGTAAAAGCATGGATCTTGATTCCTGAGTCCATGACCATTCTGACCAAAGTGCTTGTTGGGAGGGCTTCCATGCCTGCGATGATCACACCATCTTGTTTGATGAGTCCTTGACCCAAGCTCACTGCAAACACCGCAGAAACTACTCCCGCCACAGTGGCGAGGCGCTCAGCTACTCCAAGAACTTCTACGGTGCGCGCACCGTCACGCACACCACGGACTTCTACTCTTACACCACCTATTCCGCCCTCCGCGTGCGGAGGAAACAGCATTGGCAGCGTGGCGGTCAGCCGGTCTCGACGAGTTGCAGCTCTTCGTGCACTGATGCGTTGCACTTCCGGAAACACACGGTGCAACAACATGGGTTCTGCAAGATCTGCTCGATAACAGTCGCGTGCCCCGATGGGCTCTGGGAACCAACAAAGTTCACGACCACTGCCCGCTGGTCGTTTGATCCACTCGCCATCTTGCAGACCAGTAGCAAATCCGCGCAGAGTCTTGTGATGACGGCGCGCACATGCTGGGCCACCGGTGCCGTGCACCGCCACATGAATTTCATCAGCGGAATCAAATTGCGCAGCTAAGTGCCGCGCCAATAGACCAGAGAGTCCAGGAACAGCGGTTGCACCAACCACCAAGGAAACGCCTTCTTTGCGTGCGTCTTCATCGAGTTCGATCAGCTCTTCAATTTCATCTGGCTCATCGGCGGTTGTAACAACAGAAATCCCACGACCAATTAGGGTCTCGGCGTCTTCGTGTTGCTCACCACCCCGAGCCAAAATCGCCACATCACAAGAGCCCGTGTGATCAGCGTCTTTAACCACATTGCAAGTGATGTCAATGTCGCGCAACACCTGTGCTGCACGGGCGCCAACGACGCCTTGACCGACTATCGCTACGTTCACTTTGGCGGGGTGATCTCGCGCCAACCACCCTGTTGCGGGGGTACACCACCCTTGCCCTTGATGCGCAGTACAGCGGCGGTAATTCCAGCCAGAGAAAGAGCAAAGATTGCGCGACGAAGTGTTCTGATCATGATGACCTCAGTTTCGACTTCCAAAATACAGCATCATGTGCGAGTTGGGTTATTTGGAAATCGGCTCACGAAGGTGAACCGGTGCAACCTTCGACTTTCGGCGAACACCAATATTTAGAACCTCGACAAAAACCGAGAAAGTCATCGCGGTATATACGTAACCCTTGGGAATCTTCTGCCCCAAGCCCTCGGCGATAAGAGTGGTGCCAATCAACATTAAGAACGCGAGCGCCAGCATCTTCACCGA